>NZ_LWFT01000805.1:0-931 GCF_001635105.1 Oleiphilus sp. HI0079 | reverse complement strand
ACGGTCACTCGGGTGAAGCGGGTTCTGAAGGCTAAATGCTCCTTTCATTTTTCCGCCCTCTAACTTGATGTGGCCGAGTGTATTGGTCCAGTGATATCCGCCAAAAGCCTGCTCTATTTTGGCTTCCAGGTCATTCTCATGACCATGTGCCGAGACTTCTGTATGCGCAAAAACGCCATCTTGATTTGCCCAAGTGAGCCGAATGTTTGCATCATTAATGGCGAATCCTGCCTCGTTCCCTTTTGCTTCGCCGCCCATCAAAACGCCGGGAATCTGCCATAGATTGTCATCGGCGATGCCTTTGTCTTGAGCGCTTAGATAAATACCGGCTTGCACCTTGGCTTGTGGCATATATAGAAAGTCTCCGTGCGCCAGAGCTGACTCAGGCGCAGCGAGAATTAACACTGCGCTATATCGTCCAACACGAAGTAATAATTGAGAAAGTCGCATGATCAATTCCATGGGTTGCTGAATCTTGGGTTGGAAATAAAGCTTTGATCGGTGAGGCTTTGGAGAAAGGCGAGTACATCATCCTTATCTTGATCGCTCATTACAAAGCCATTCACAAAGCTGTCTTTAAACGGGTTTTGTCGGCCGTCTCCAGCATAAGGCCCTTGGCTGATTAGACGTCCTCCCGCTGCGTAAATCTCAAGTACTTCTTCTAGCGAGGCAACGCTACCATCGTGCATATAGGGGGCGGTAAGCGCGATGTTGCGAAGTGACGGTGCCCGAAATTTCCCCATGTCTGTGGGGTCTTGGGTGATCTCAAACAAACCAGTGTTGTCGGCAGGGTAATCGCCGTTACCGCCGATATTGAATAAGCCTGTATTATGAAACGGACGATTAATGAAACTCATCGAGCGATCCATTGTTGAGTCGCTTAAATGGTAGCCTCCATGACAGTGAAAGCACTCTAGCTCCTCGCTAAAAA
>NZ_LWFT01000804.1:0-621 GCF_001635105.1 Oleiphilus sp. HI0079 | reverse complement strand
ACTTGTCCAGAAAGCCAGAACATCTCACTAATCCTTCCAGAGAGTCTCCATTACTGGAGTGCAAGAAAATCATTCAATAGCGCCAACGCCTAGCAATGAACGGAATGAATGGAATAAGCGATTCGGGTTCCACCGAATCAATACATGCGAGGGAACGCATGCTAGGCGACCAACGAAACCAATGGAGACAAAACATATGACAAATCATGACCAAACAACAGCGACATCGGTGAGCACGCTTAGTACGATCCAATCGTCCTCAAGTAGCCGCTCGTTTAGAGCTAAGAAAACGGCCTTTGCGGCGGCGCTTATCTGCTCGCAGGCATTGGTTGTAAGTACACCAGCGTTTGCGGATGAAAGCCTCGGAAACGACGAGCATTCAAGCACCTACTGGGGGATTGGTATCGGTACCACTCTTGGCGCAATACTTGGCGGGCCAGTTGGTGCTGCTGCGGGCGCGGCTCTAGGTGGCAGTGTCGGTTATGGCCAAGACAAGGATTCTGCGCTTGAGCAAACCGAGCAGCAATTAGATTCGCAAGTGATGTCGCTAACAAGCCTGGAAGGCGAGCTTAAGAAATCAAATATACAGTTAGAAGCGCTGCGCGCTCAGACGCGTAAGTT
>NZ_LWFT01000803.1:0-948 GCF_001635105.1 Oleiphilus sp. HI0079 | reverse complement strand
TTGAGTTCATCAAAGCGCTGAAGGCGAGCCTTGCTCTTCGCATGACGCCCTTTGGCGTTGCTGCGAACCCACTCCAGCTCAGATTTAATACTGCGTTGGCGCGCATCTTCTTGCTTTTGCTCAATCTCAAGGCGTTTCTCTTTGGCTTCGAGCCATTGAGAATAGTTCCCTTCGAAGGGGATACCGTGGCCTCGATCCAGTTCAAGAATCCAGCCGGCAACGTTGTCGAGAAAGTATCGATCGTGTGTGATGGCCACTACGGTACCTGGGTAGTCGTGAAGAAAGCGTTCAAGCCATGCAACGCTTTCTGCATCCAAATGGTTGGTCGGTTCGTCGAGAAGAAGCATGTCTGGCTTAGAGAGAAGTAAGCGGCAAAGCGCTACACGGCGCTTTTCGCCGCCTGATAGCGTGGCAACATCGGCATCCCAGGGTGGCAGACGAAGGGCGTCCGCGGCAACTTCTAGTGTCCGCTCTAGATTATGGCCGTCGCCAGTTTCGATGATCGCTTCCAGCTTCGCTTGTTCTGCAGCGAGTGCGTCGAAGTCTGCATCCGGCTCAGCGTATTCAGCATAGACTTGATCGAGTCTAGTCAGTGCGTCTTTAAGTTCCCGAAGCCCTTCCTCAACGTTTGCGCGAACATCTTTTTCTTCATCAAGTTGCGGCTCTTGAGGGAGGTAGCCCACTTTGATTCCGGGTTGTGGGCGCGCTTCGCCCGTATAATCTTGGTCAACGCCCGCCATAATTTTAAGTAGAGTGGATTTACCTGCGCCATTCAGACCAAGTACGCCAATTTTTGCGCCTGGAAAGAAAGACAAGGAAATATCTTTGAGGATTTCGCGTTTGGGTGGGACGACCTTACCAACCCGATTCATAGTGAACACGTACTGTGCCATTCAGAAGCTCCTTTGCTTAATTTCTTAGACTCGCATTCAACGCGAAATCTGATGA
>NZ_LWFT01000802.1:0-1204 GCF_001635105.1 Oleiphilus sp. HI0079 | reverse complement strand
CGCGGTGCGCAAGGATGGTTACTCGGGCAGGAGGGTAAAGGCGTCGCGACAATCCTCGATATGGTAGCCATGACGCGCTTTGACTGCATGATAGGATCGAGCGCGGGAATGCGGCAAGCGGTTGCGCAGGCAACCCACCATTGCGCTTCTAGAGCAGCCTTTGGTGCCTTGTTGAACAAGCAACCTCTCATGCAGAACGTTCTTGCAGATTTGATTCTTGAAAGCGAGGCGGCTTTGGCGCTCACGTTGCGCATGGCGCGCGCCCTTGATCGTATGGATGAGGCTCAAGATGAAGCTGCATTAATGCGGATCGGTACGGCGGTTGGCAAATATTGGATATGCAAACGGACCCCCGGGCACGCGTACGAGGCCATGGAGTGTATCGGAGGTATGGGCGTCATGGAAGACACAATCATGCCTCGACTCTTCAGAGAATCGCCGGTTAACGCAATCTGGGAGGGCAGTGGCAACGTACAATGCTTAGACATGATACGAGCCATGCAGCGCGCACCCGAAAGTGTCGACGCCCTACTTCGCGAGTTGAGTAGTGCGAAAGGTGTGGTAGCTGAGTTTGATCAATATAGCGCTGAGCTGTTCTCAGCGCTTGAGGGCGTTCACGCCTTGCAACCAGATGAGGTGCAATATATCTCGCGCTCGTTGATTGAAAAGATCGCTTTGAGTTTACAGGCTTCTTGCTTAATTCAGTTCGGCGATCGTGTGGTTGCAGATGCATTTTGTAAAGCGCGTCTTGGAGGAACTACGTCTGGTCTACTGTACGGCGGTTTACCTCAAAATATCGACTGCGCATATCTTATTGAACGGGCAACACCCAAAAACTAACTAGCGATTTGGCAAGGAGCGAGGTGTGGAAATGACAACATTGCTTTGGTTTTTCTCAATATTAGGAGCATTGATTTGTATTGCGTTATCAATAAAGATCGCACGTCAGGTTCGTTTTCTTGATGCTCACAAAGAAGCGGTTATTGAAGCAAGGTCCAAGGCAAAGATTAATCAGGACAAACTTCGCGAAAGCATACGTATTCTTTGTTCCTCTATGCTTGACGAGCAGGTTGAGATTTCTGAAGGATGCATGAGGGTCAAGATTCTTTTGGATCATTTGGATGCCCGTCTGCACCATGATGAGGTTCTTGGTGTCTTTAACGAGGTATATGAACGCCTCGAGTCAATGCCTCGCTTTGAAAAG
>NZ_LWFT01000801.1:0-643 GCF_001635105.1 Oleiphilus sp. HI0079 | reverse complement strand
CGCACAAAGGAGTGGGCAATCAGGTTGCTCTTGGTGAGATTCCGGAGAATCTTGAGGAGGTTGTGGTTGATGCGGATTCGCAGGAGGAGCTGCCTATATCTGCAGTGTTGCGCTTGGCGGGTTTGGTGAAGAATGGTGCAGCTGCTAAAGATGTGCTTGGGCGCGGTGCAGTCTATGTTGACGGCAAGCCGGTTGAGGCGACACTAAAGCTTCGGGTCAGTGGGCGCTTTGTGGTGCAGGCAGGCAAGAAGAAAATTGCTCGGGTGGTTATTAAGTAGTCGTTGCGCGTTGAAACTCGATTTTTTATAAAAAAGGTGTTGACCGCAAGGTCAGGATATTTATAATGCGCGCTCGCTTTGAGAGACAGCCCGCAAGGGTTGAACGAAAAGCGAAGACGAGCCGGGTTAGCGGAAATATAGGCTATATAAGTACCTGGTTTTGTTGATAACTTTTCGCTGATTTGTTGGCTTCAAAAAATAAATCAGAAACTTCAAAAAAGTCGTTGACAAGAATGTGAGGCTCTGTAGAATACGCGCCTCGCTTGAGGGAACGAAGCAGTTCATCAAGCACCGATCTTTAAAAATTAACCAAGCAATTCGTGTGGGCGCTGACTGAGATGATGTCACGTTAAAGCTTTGAAGTT
>NZ_LWFT01000800.1:0-1122 GCF_001635105.1 Oleiphilus sp. HI0079 | reverse complement strand
GCTAGCTTATTGTTTAGTGCTTGCGTCTTATCGGCTAAGTCCGCCTGTGCCGCTGCCTGTCCTGCGCCACCAATATTCGCTTCGAGAGTATCGATTGCGGTCTCAAACGGCGTAATGAAATCATCCTCAAAATCATCAACAACATCGCGTAACTCATCTTCGTCGTTCGCGATAACATTCACCGATGGTAAAACCATGCCAAACCCATTACGTTTTTCAGGCTGTTTTACAGCAAGCAGCGCTGGGTTAAAGAATCCTGAGGCAGCCGGCCGCGCGGCGGTCACTCCAACTCCGCCCATCGCAAGGGAGCGCGCATCTGAAAATGTTGGTGCTCCGGCAAAGGCCGGCGCCGATGAAACAGCCGAAAAGGCAAGTGCGATTGGTAGAACCTTACGTCCCATACTTACTCCGTTCATTCGATGTATTTATTATTCGATGTATTTATTGTTAGTAGGCTCGGCGACCGGGAAGGCACACATCCATAAAACGTATCGTAACAGATACTCACTCGCAGAATTTACGTGGATATTAAATCCCTCAAGGTTTTCTCAGAATACTGCGTCTCAATAAATTGATTCAGATCTTTAGCTATCGTACGTACACCCTCAGGAATATCGGCCAAGTGGCGCGAGTGCTTTTGTCGAGCCAAACTCAAAATATCGGCGACGCTGATAAGATCACTAGACCGCGCGAGTACAAAACAGTCGCCGTCTTTTCCAGCATCGATGATCAGCTTCCCCTTAAGCAAGGTCTCAACCACTTCCCTTACTAAAACGCCCGGCACTCCACGAATCGATTCCAATGCGTCTTGCTTTATAGGAGAGCTTCTTCGCTCTTGCGCATCTGCCACATCAATCATGACACGCAACGCTAACTGCTCTATTTCAACTGGAGAACCTTTCACATTCAGAACGCGCGTTATGTAGTTATCGTTCTGAAGATAAAAGGCAATGCTTGAACCAAGCAGCAATATTAGCCAACTCGCGTAAAGCCATAATAGCGCAACAATACCTACCGCAAAGCCGGAATAAATCACATCATAACGCGCCGAACTTACAACAAACGCAGTAAACGCCTGCCCGGCAATCTGCCAAATAATGCCTGCGACGATCGCACCAACAA
>NZ_LWFT01000799.1:0-1607 GCF_001635105.1 Oleiphilus sp. HI0079 | reverse complement strand
GAGTGAGACTTAAGCGCCGTTCAAAGCTACCTGTCTTGATTTTCGAGAGCTTCATAATGCGCCTTGTACACGTCAAGTCGGCGAAGGGCCAAACTAACCGACCTTTTCCCCTTTCGCTTGTTTGTCCGCATGATAAGAGGAACGAACCAATGGCCCACTTGCGACATGCTTAAAACCAAGCGCACGCGCCTTCTCAGCCAACTCGTCAAACTCCGCCGGCGTTACAAAACGCTCTAGCGCCAAATGATCACGACTAGGCTGCAAATACTGCCCAAGTGTCAACATATCTACATCATGCTCTCGCAGGTCCGCCATTACTTGCTCGACTTCATCAAGCGTCTCACCAATACCTAGCATCAACCCAGACTTGGTCAATACATTTGGCGCCAGCGCTTTATACTCCTTCAACAGTTTGAGTGACCAAGCATAATCAGAACCCGGTCGCACCTTTTTATAAAGCGATGGGACAGTTTCGAGATTATGATTAAAAACGTCTGGCGGCGTATCCTTTAGGATATCCAAAGCAACATCCATGCGACCTCGAAAGTCAGGCACCAATACCTCGATTTGAATCTCTTCAGACCGCTCCCGCGTTTCACGGATACAGTCTGCAAAATGCTGCGCTCCACCATCTCGCAAATCATCGCGGTCGACAGAGGTAATCACGACGTAATTTAGCGCCATGTCCGCAATCGCTTCTGCCAACTCAGCAGGCTCATCTTGATTTAGCGGCTTTGGCCTGCCATGAGCAACATCGCAGAAGGGGCAGCGACGAGTACAAATATCGCCCATAATCATAAAGGTCGCCGTTCCACCACCAAAGCACTCTCCAAGGTTCGGGCAGGATGCCTCTTCACAAACGGTATGCAAACCATGCTTGCGGAGCTTTTGCTTTATCTCAGAAATTCTTGGTGTTGCAGGAACACGGACCCGAATCCAATCTGGCTTGCGCGGCATTTTTTCGGTGGGGATGACCTTAATGGGTATTCTTGCGACTTTTTCGGCGCCTCGAAGTTTCTCACCAGTCACCGCACGTTTGATTGATGGCTTAGCCTTGCCTGTCGCAGCATGATCTGGCTCGCCTGCACCGTCTAGATTCTCATCAATTGTTTTATTGGTCATAAAGTCTCTGTATATTCAATTACGAGCTGTTTGTACCCAAACTGCTCACGCAGAGCGTCAACCAAACGTCCTGCAAAAGGCTCGACGGGCTCCCAGTTTTCAAAATTAGAGAGCTGCGTCATTTCCAAGCCGCGATATCCGCACGGATTAATCCTGTCAAAGGGCGAGAGGTCCATATCGATATTAATACTTAAACCGTGAAAGCAACGCCCTTTTCGAATACGCAAACCAATCGAAGCAATCTTCCGCCCGTCAACATAAACTCCAGGTGCGTCTCTTCTTGCTTCTGCAGAAACACCTAATAAACCAAGCGTACTCACGATACTCGTTTCAATAAGCGTCACCAGCTGCCTTGCGCCAATTCCCATACGGTCAATATCTAGCAAGAGGTATACGACAAGTTGCCCTGGGCCATGATAGGTAACCTGTCCTCCGCGATCTACCTGAACAACTGGAATATCGCCTGGCGCTAATAGATGTTCTGC
>NZ_LWFT01000798.1:0-1107 GCF_001635105.1 Oleiphilus sp. HI0079 | reverse complement strand
TTGGCAAAGGTCATAGCGATTTCTTTGCCAATGCCATCGCCAGCACCAGTGACGAGAATTACCTTGTCTTTCAATAACGTTTTCGGTGCTTGGTAATCTTGCATAGTGAATTCCCTTAACGGTTCGAACGGCGGCGCTGCGGAGTAAAATGTAGAACAAAATCTAAATCCGCAAACAAGCGCCAAATTTTAGGGGTAATGGCCGATTTTGTCATGCAGTAATCTGCGTTATCGTCTTCTGCTTGTGATTTAATGAAACATTAGAACAATAAACAAGGGAAGTATCATGGCTCAACAATCTATTTCGATGCATTTTAAGTTTAACAAGCCTTTAGCCACAGTATTTGAAGAGTTAAGTGACCACGAGCAGTTTGGTAAATTATGTGGAATTAACATGAAGCGCGTTAGAGACGGCTCCGATACGCCCAATGGTTTGGGGTCCGTTCGTAAGATCAATATCGGGCCTCTACCACCATTCGAGGAAACAATTACCGGCTTCAAAGAGAACAGCTTTATTGAATACAAGATTACGAAGGGAAGTCCCATAAAAAATCATGTGGGCACCCTGGAGTTTCGTGAGTCCGGCCAAGGTTGCGAGTTGGATTATGTGATTAAGCTTGAGTCTAAAATTCCGTTTACCACGAGCCTTATTAAGAACGTGTTGAAGCAGGGGATTAGTAAAGGTATTGGACAGTACGCCAACGCTTAACGCACCACTTGTTGGTTCGCGTAGCAGTATCGAATCCAACACTAAGACAAATGAAACGATTACGGGCATCGATGCGGCAGATGTAGGCTAGAGTCGCGTTTCAATTACGCTCTGTACCCGATCGACAGCGCGCGCACTCTCTAAACGATCTGGATGTTCACATCATTCGGCGTACTTCTTCGGTGCACTTCGTTCTATCTAATGATGAGTGTTGAGCCGGAAGTGAAGCTTGCACATTTAAAGAATGCGTTACTCTCCTAGAAACTTGGCAAATCTCGCCTATTTTGTTTAGCTAAATGAATGACTTCTATTATGAGTGGCTTTCACAAATGCTAAATAACGTAGTGCTGACCTTCTTTGTACTCTTGCTAGGCAGTCAGCATGCGTTTTCTGCGTTCC
>NZ_LWFT01000797.1:0-1130 GCF_001635105.1 Oleiphilus sp. HI0079 | reverse complement strand
ATAAACCTACCCATAAGGTTTCAAAGAGTGCGCAATCCGGTTCTGCGGACAAGTCTCAGCAACCTGAACAAGATGTTTCGCCGAATGGTGCGCGCAATGAGAGCGATGGCGTTGGCTTTGATTTGAACGTGCTTCGTCAACTGCTCCACCCGCAAGGGCAGCCAATGACAAATGGCGCAACGTCCGCAGCGGGTATGCCGAATCTTAAAGTCATACCTCATCAAGATATTTTAAATACGCTGTCATTGTTTCAGAGTAATGGCCATGAAGCCGTTGCTAACTTCATTACGCCAAATCAGTCTATCGATTTTCAGGCATTGCTCGCGGCGCGTTTAGGTGGTTCAGAGCAAGGCAAGGTGTGTAATGATGTCGATGCTGATGTTATCAACCTGATTTCGATGTTGTTTGAGTTCATTCTTGAGGACAGGCAGCTTCAGGCTGAGATGAAGGCAATAATCTCTCGCTTGCAAATNCCACTTCTCAAAGTAGCACTGATCGATAAAACCTTCTTCAGTAAGGGTGGACACCCCGCACGTAAACTACTCAACGAGATTGCATCGTCTGCGATTGGCTGGACTTCGCCAAGAAGTGGTCGAAGAGATCGTTACAAGGAAAAGCTCGAGAGTATTGTCGAGCAAGTAACAGACGGTTTTGACGATAACGTAACAATGTTTCAGGAGCTACTAGAAGACTTCAATCAATTTGTTGATGTTGAGCGCCGCAGGGGGTTGCTGGTTGAACAGCGTACAAGAGACTCCGAGAAAGGCAAAGCGGCAGCCGTTGAAGCGCGTCTGGCAACGCAGGAGGTTATTAACAAAGCGATTGACGGGCGCGCTGTTCCTGATCTGGGAATGGAGTTATTGAAAGACGCCTGGAGCAATGTATTAGTGTTTAAATATTTGCGCGAAGGCGCAGACAGTCAAGCGTGGCATGAGGCGGTAGACGTTGTGACTCAGCTTGTTTGGTCGCTTTGCCCAGATCCCAAGGAGCCAGAGGCACGTGCAAAATTATTGCAGCTGATTCCTAATTTGGTAGCCAAAGTGCGGGCTGGATTTCAAGACGTGGCGCTGGATGAAACGTTGGCGAAACGATTGCTCGACAAGTTAGAAGATCAGCACGTGCTTTCTTTG
>NZ_LWFT01000796.1:0-826 GCF_001635105.1 Oleiphilus sp. HI0079 | reverse complement strand
ATACTTTGGGTAATGCTGCAGGGCTATATACTCGAACCCCGTTTAAATCTTGCCCATGCAAACTTTCATCATCGTCAACAAACGCGATCGGCTGCATGGCTTTGCTATGAAACAACACCGAACTTAACTGCAAGCCCGACTTACCAGCGCCATAGATAATCACTCTCTCTTTAGTGCGAACAATGGAGTTATGCACTAACGAGCGCGCAGTCATTCTTGAGCCCCCGACGAACACCAGCGCCAAACACCAATAGATAATGGGGACAGAGCGCGGCATCTCTGCGTTCAAAAAAAAGGCTGAAAGAGCCAACACCAGCGTAGAAATCGTCACGCCGCCCAATACCGCACGCATCGCATGATTACTCATATATCGGATAACCGCGCGGTACAAACCGAGCTTGATAAAACAGAACAAGCTACAAAGAACAGTCAGTGACATGACCGTTGCTATCTGCCAAGAGTCGGGAATGTAAAACGCATCTAAGCGCAAACTAAACGCCAACCAGATGGCAAGCGGAAGTGAAATCGAATCGATTAAAAGAGATACCAATCGTTTTTGGTAGCGGGGTAAAAATAGTAAATTGTTCAGCACGTCCTGCTTGTCCCTAGTCACGTCCAGCCAATCGCTCTGGTGTAAGTGAGTATGCGCTTGCTTTTATATGACAACGAATATAGTCAAGGACAATAAAAGTGTCGAGCTCGTCACATAGATTATCTCATCAAAAACGGCCGAATTGAAACCGTGTTCCTTTTTATTAGACCAGTGTGGCATAGACCCTAGTTCGAGTAAAAACAATTGTTTGTCTTGAGCGTCGTTTTAAGTAAC
>NZ_LWFT01000795.1:0-6019 GCF_001635105.1 Oleiphilus sp. HI0079 | reverse complement strand
GAATCCCCCAAGATGGTCGTATTTCACTGCGCGTTGGTGGTCGTGAGGTGGATATTCGTGTTTCGACAATGCCTTCGGCAAATGGAGAGCGCATCGTACTTAGGCTGCTCGACAAAAATGCGGGACGGCTGCGGCTGGATCATTTGGGTATGACTGATCGAGATTTGAATGCGCTAAAGAGCATACTCGCCCAACCGCATGGCATTATGCTTGTCACGGGTCCGACAGGGTCTGGTAAAACCACTACGCTCTATGCGGGGCTTTCTGAGATAAACGACCGCTCTCGCAATATCCTTACCGTTGAAGATCCTATTGAGTACAACCTTCCAGGCATTGGGCAAACACAAGTCAATACAAAGGTTGATATGACCTTCGCGAGAGGTCTTCGCGCTATATTGCGGCAAGATCCAGATGTCGTGATGATTGGTGAAATCCGTGATCTAGAGACGGCAGAAATTGCAGTGCAGGCGAGTTTGACGGGCCACCTCGTTTTATCAACGTTACACACAAATACGGCCGTTGGCTCGATTACTCGGTTGATGGACATGGGGGTCGAACCGTTCCTGATTAGTAGTAGTCTCGTTGGAATTATTGCTCAGCGCCTTGTTCGTGTTTTGTGTGAACAATGCAAAGAGCCTTATGAGGCAGATGAAGGTGTGGCGCGTTTGCTGGGTGTCGATCCTGCAGCGGCTCCGACGCTTTATAAGGCCAAGGGCTGCTCTGAGTGTAACCATCTTGGTTACAACGGCCGAATGGGTATCTACGAAGTGGTCGAGATAGAAGCGAAATTAAGAGCGCTTATTCATGATCGCGCGGGTGAACAACAGCTCGAGCAGCTTGCGCGCGAACAGTCGCCGGGGATTTTTGATGACGGCGTTCGTAAGGTGCTTAGCGGCATAACGACCGTGAATGAATTGCTGCGCGTTACCCATAAAGGATAACTATGGCTGCTTTTGATTATGTCGCTTTAGACCAGCGTGGCCGTAAGCAAAAAGGTGTGCTTGAGGCGGATTCTGCGCGTCAAGTAAGGCAATTGCTGCGCGACAAGGGCTGGATGCCGCTTGAGGCTAATCAAGCTGTTGAGAAAAAGGGTTCGAACGGGTTGCTGGTGCGTCGCAAGGGCTTGAGCGTTCGGGATCTCGCCTTAATAACAAGGCAGATTGCGACACTCGTTCAGAGCGGTATACCGATTGAGGAAACGCTCACAGCAGTAGCGTCGCAAAGCGAAAAGCCGGCGATACGGAGTATGATTTTGGCCATTCGGTCAAAAGTGATGGAAGGCTTTACGCTGGCTGACAGTCTTGCAGAGTATCCGGGCGCTTTTCCTAAACTCTATCGTTCAACTGTTGCGGCGGGTGAAGCTGCGGGACATTTAGACCTGGTGCTGAATCGTTTAGCGGATTACACCGAGAGTCGACAAGCTGCGCGGCAAAAAATACAGCTCGCTGCGATCTACCCAATTATCCTCTCTGTCGTCGCCATTGCCATTGTGGTGTTCCTACTCACCTATGTTGTTCCCGATATTATTGAAGTGTTCATCAACAATGGTCAGGCCTTGCCACCGCTAACCCAGGGGCTGCTTAATGTTAGCGATTTCCTCGCAGCTTGGGGTGGGGCGCTTGCGGTGTTGATGTTTCTTGCATTTGTCGTCTTTCGTTACATGCTGCGCAAGAAAAGTTTTCGTTTTGCTTGGCATAAACAGTTACTCATGATGCCTTTTGTTAAAAAGCTTAGCCGCGGCACAAATACCGCGCAATTTGCAAGCACACTAAGCATTCTTACGAGCTCTGGCGTCCCTCTGGTCGAGGCGATGAAAATTAGCTCTGAGGTGCTCGGTAACGACTGCCTAAAAGGATCTTTACAGGTTGCCGCTCAACAAGTTAGTGAGGGCGCCAGTCTCCACAAGGCGCTAGACAATACCGGTTACTTTCCACCAATGATGGTACACATGATTGCAAGTGGAGAATCTAGCGGTGAGCTGGATCAAATGTTGGAACGAACTTCGTCGCATCAGGAGAGCGATTTAGCCGCGTTAATTGAGACAATCGTTGGGCTATTCGAACCTCTTATGCTGCTGTTTATGGGGGCGGTCGTTTTGGTGATCGTGCTCGCTATTATGTTGCCAATACTTGGTATGAGTAATTTGGTCGGTTAAAAATAGAAGTTTAAATAAGGTATAGGTATGGAAATGCGATCGTTGAATCAGTCCTCTAAGCAGTCTGGCTTTACGCTAATCGAAATAATGGTAGTGATGGTGATTTTGGGATTGTTAGTGGCTGTAGTTGCGCCAAACATTCTAGGGCGTGGCGAAGAAGCGAGAATCGGCGTTGCGAAAACGCAACTTAGGAATATTTCCAGTGCGCTTGATTTGTACAAACTCGATAATTTTAATTATCCCAGCACAGAACAAGGGTTAGAGGCCTTAGTCTCCAAGCCCTCCGGTTCGCCCGAAGCTAAAAACTGGAATAAGGGTGGTTATTTGCCAAGCGTGCCTAAAGACCCTTGGGGCGTTGAATACCAATATGTCAGCCCAGGCTCTGAAGGCCCTTATGATTTGTATTCTTTCGGTCCTGATCAGCGCGAAGGCGGCGACGAAGAGGGTGCGGACATTAGTGTTCATGATCTTAACTAGTTTTATCTAGCGCTCATCTTGTCGGTGGCCCTTTGAGGAGCAACATCATGCGTTCTGCACGATTGAGTCAGTTTGGCTTCACGCTTATAGAGCTGCTCGTCGTGATGGTATTGCTTGGTTTGTTAACGAGCCTTGCAACAACGTCAATCGGCGGAAATCAAACAAGAGAGCTCGAAATCGAAACCAATCGCCTGCATGCATTGCTTCGCACGGCTGCCAATGAGGCAGTATTCACCAATACCGAGATTGGTATGCAGATTTTCGAAGAGGGGTATAGCTTTATTACCTACGACGAGGATGCGCAGTCTTGGCAAACGGCTTCAAGCACTATTTTGCAAGCCAACGAGCTGCCCGAATGGATGTTTATCGAATTTGAGCGCGAAGGCGAAGAGGTTGAGCTGCCTTCAAAGCCTAAGGATGAAGACCGAGAGTATGGTGATGACACCTCAAGCCTTAAGCCTGACTTTATGTTTCTTTCCAGTGGCGAAGTGACAAGCTTTCGCTTGGTTCTAGGGAAGCGGGACGACTCTGACGTCTATCGAGAGATTGTACTTAACGAGTATGGCGAGATCGTATTGCCTCATGTCGAAGCTCGAAAGGCGGATGGATGAAGTGCTTAAATCAGCCATTTGATCGCGGTTTTACTTTGTTGGAAGTGCTCATCGCACTTATCTTTTTCTCGCTCATAGGTGTTGTTTTGCAGGATGTCACAGCATCTTCAATGAGCAACGTGCTCAAGGCGCGAGCCAATAGCTATGCAACATGGATTGCCGAAAATAAGCTCACTGAACTTCGCTTGGCGGAGGGCCTTCCGTCTCCCAAACAGTATAAGGAAGATATCGAATTTGGTGTTAATGACTGGCAAGTCGTTACGCTTGTTCAAAAGACGGAGAATCCGGATATACATCGGGTAGAGGTACAAGTTTCGTTGATCGAGGAAGAATTTGATGAGCCGAGGCAGATTCGTTCTCTAACCGGATTTGTGGGTCGTTACTGATGTCGGGCTTGTGCATGCCGAAAAGGCTTGACCGGTATCATGGGTTTACCCTGCTTGAAGTATTGATAGCGATCGCTATTACCGCCCTTATCGGCTTAGGGTCATGGCAGTTACTGAATAGTGCAATTCGGACTTACGAGTTGGGGCAGGAAAGCTTGCAAGCCTTATCTGCTCTTCAGCGAGCACAATTGTCAATAGAGCGCGATTTTTCTCAGGTGTTACCTAGGGCTATTCGGGACGAGTTTGGAGATTATCAGGCCGCGATAAAAGATGGTGAAGATTTTTATACCGTTGAACTTACGCGCGCTGGCTGGCGCAACCCACTGCAACAAAAACGGTCAGAACTACAGCGAGTTGCTTACGAGCTAACAGATGGTGAGCTGTTGCGGCACCACTGGAAGGTGCTTGATCGCGCGCAGGACTCAGAGCCAACAACACGCCGTCTGTTAGAGGGGGTAGAGCGCTTTGAGATCGCTTACCTGAATGATAGTGATGCGTGGATTGATGAATGGCCTCCTCTTGATAATGCTTCCGATGGTGAATCCCGGGATAGAATGACGCGATACGCTTTGCTGCCTAAGGCTGTGCGCGTTGAGCTGGAGCATCCGCGTTATGGTCTTATTACGCGTTACTTTGAGCAGGCTAGTTATCTTGAGAACACTTTGATTCAAGCGAGTGGTGGGCAAGACAGTTCAGGTCAAGAGAATGGAGAGACCGACGAGCAGGCAACGCAGGGTGGTGACTCCAGTTCGAGCGCCAATCAATTTCAGAATATTACAGAGACGGGAGGAGAGAGATGACAATCGCGCGTTCCATGCCTTCGTCGTATTCTGGTCGCGCGCGTCAAAGCGGCGTAGCCTTAATGCTCGTTATCCTTGTTTTTGCTTTGGTATCAATACTTGCTGCGGGTATTTACAAAAGACAAAAGCTGTTTATTTATACGGCAGGAAGCTTGGTCACCAACGCGCAGGCGTATCAATACGCGCTCGGTTCAGAGACTTATGCTCGTAGACTTCTGTTGGAAGATTGGCGTGAAGATAAAAAGAACAATGAATTTGTAGATGACTTAGAGCAGGTCGAGAATGCTTTGTTCTTGCCTGTTGATGATGCACTTCTTGAAGCCCAATTCAACGATCTCCATGGGCGGATTAATCTCAACGATTTGGTTTACGTTGATGGTATACCAAATCCCATAATGTCAGAGCGTTTCAAACGTCTGCTAGACCGACTCGCTTTGGATGATGTCAAGCTTGAGCGAATTCAAGATTGGATCGATGAGAACCAGGATGCGACAGGTATAGAGGGCGTTGAAGATGGAGAGTATCTTTCACTCGAACCACCTTATCGGACTGGCGGACAGGTCTTTAGTCATCCTAGCGAGTTGATGTTGATTGAGGGGGTTGATCGTGAATCGTACGAAGCGCTGCTTCCTTTCGTTACTACGCTGCCACAAGGCTTGGCGCATATAAACGTCAATACAGCGAGTGCTGAAGTACTTCAGTCTTTGGTTGAAAATCTGCCGGACAATGTAGCGGAAGAGCTCGCATCCAAGGCGAAGGAATCCCCTTGGAAAAGTATTCAAGAGTTTGCTGCGGAGCCGCTGCTTAAAGGATTGAAACTCGATACTACGTATCTTGATGTGGCGTCTAATTTTTATGAGCTGGCAACCAGGATTACTCTATCTGATCGTAAGGTTCGTCTGCGCTCAATTCTTTATCGCGCCAAAGAGGATGGTAGTGTAACCTTGTTACAGCGTGATCAAGGGCAAAAGTACTTAATAACGAAGTCAGGCGTATGACTAACTATTGTTACTCGCAATATTACCCGCAATATGCGTGTCTGAGTTTCGGGATAAATAATGGCTTACGTTACCTTAGCCTGTTGGGCTATGATGACGGAGCAAACAGACTTAAAAGACCAAATAATAAGATGGTTGAGTTAGAAAAAAATGCCACATAAATTGTTTCTCCTGCCGAACGAGCCATACAATGCAAACCAAAGCCAGTACGACTGGGTCCTATATGATTTGAAAGGTCTCAAGGTGTCGGGTGGTCGATCGTCTGCATTAGACGAAATTCAACAAATATTGATGCAGAACGGGGCCGATAGCGTCAAAGCTGTCTTGGTTTGGCCCGGAAATCTCAGTTTTTTCACTCGTGTTAGCGTGCCCGGTAAAAGTGCAAGATTTTTACAGCAAGCGCTTGCTTTTGCGGTAGAGGATAAGGTAGCTACCGACATTGAGCTTCTGCATTTCGCAACATCAAAAGGCTCAAGCAAAGGCGGTGTAGATGTCCACTGTATTGAGAAGGCGCTTTTACTTGGGTTTTATGATGATGTACTTGAAGCTAAACCTGAGATAACCCTCAATGCTGCGCATGTCGACTCGGATC
>NZ_LWFT01000794.1:0-863 GCF_001635105.1 Oleiphilus sp. HI0079 | reverse complement strand
AATTGACCGCTAGCTATTGACGTTGACGTTAACGTCAATCCATACTGCGCTGAGTATTATTCATAGTCTTCTGCGCGCAAAAAAAATGGAACGAAAGACCTACAACATCTCGGAGTTATCTAGCGAGTTCGATATCACAACCCGCACAATGCGGTTTTATGAATCGGAAGGCCTCCTACACCCAACCCGCAATGGGCAAAACCGCATTTATGATGATTCAGATCGAGTCCGTTTAAAACTGATACTTCGTGGTAAGCGCCTTGGGCTCTCTCTCGCCGAGTCGAAAGAATTGATCAATATGTATTCGCCCGACGGCAATAATGAAGACCAGCTTCAAAGCCTGCTGTACAAAATTCGAGAGCGGCGAGAAGCGCTTGCGCAACAGCTGATCGACATACGCGCGATGGAAAATGAATTAATGGGCGCTGAAGAGCGCTGCCTTGAAGCGCTAAAAGCGCTCCAAACCAAACAATAAAGATAATTGATTACAGAACCCCGGAGTCATTCATGAGCATCGCCTCAATGCAAAACCTGAACTTTAACCTCGGCGAGACCGTCGACATCCTTAGAGACCAAGTAGCCTCTTTCGTTACTTCCGAGATCAAGCCGCTCGCTGCCAAAACAGACAGCGACAACGAATTTCCAAACGAATTATGGAGAAAGCTAGGCGATATTGGTGTGCTTGGGATGACAATCTCCGAAGAGTATGGCGGCTCTGGCTTGGGTTACCTCGCACATACCATTGCGATGGAAGAGATCAGTCGAGGCAGTGCGTCAATTGGCCTAAGCTATGGTGCACACTCAAACCTTTGCGTTAACCAGATCTATCGCAACGGCAACGACGAACAGAAACAAAAATATCT
>NZ_LWFT01000793.1:0-1053 GCF_001635105.1 Oleiphilus sp. HI0079 | reverse complement strand
CAGGGGCAGCAACATCGAGCCCTGGGTTTTGACTCGGGAAATAACCGAAATATCCTGATTACTCTCTAACTGAAAGTTGAACAAAATGCTTGGATGATCAATATGCCTAGGGTAAAAGTTCCGGCTATCACCGGTTGCTAAATCAAGCACTCTTCCATCTGAGGTCGTTGCTTTGAAGACCACATCATCAAGTAATAGATAATCGACCTCCAAGACCATGTTCTGGGTATTCGCAGTTTTGTTGCTGATGAGCGTTTTTATCCAATACTGGGAACTCGTAAAACCAAAGCTCCCTTGCCCCGGCATGGCTTTGGACCATCGATCCTCAGGCAAGGCTTGTATCTGCTCGAAGGTATAAAGATGATAAGGGTCTTCGAAATAGTCGAATGCCATAGGCAAGGGTGAATCTGCCCCATCTTTTAAGGTGTTTTCTGCCGACCACAGCACCTGTGCACATAGCAGTAATACAACCGCTAAAATGATTTTGGAGATGGATCGACGAGCGACATGACGATGGTATGCAGACACTAAAGCTCTCTCTAGTTTTCTTATATGCCCCTAAAGTTTAGCCAGATTCTTCGATTTAGCCCGTTTACCGAAGCCAAACCCGATAATGCCAAAAGCTATGCGCCAAGCAGCGGCCCTTCGCGAAACGCATCAGGCCCAGCCACCTTACCAATATCCATACCAGCAATAGCAAAACGCCGGTTTTCTCGTGCGAAAAACTTTCCGGCGGCCTTCGTGGTGATGGGTGTAATGGTTTGATCGTTCGGATTAACGATCTCAGCGAGCACGTCTCCCGCCGAAACCAGATCACCCAACCGTTTTTTAAACACCAGCACACCAGAAACCGGTGCTTTTATGGCATCAGAACCTGCCAAGGGGGTAGGGGTATAGAGCGCTTGCGGCATGATCGATGGCTCACCCTCAATCACACCAATCGATTGTAGCCAATGAAAGATCTGCTGAGCATCACGCGCGGCCAACCCATGGCTTACATCGGCTTCACCGCGAAACTCGAGTGTAACGCCACAGCCGGCTAGCGGAATAGGG
>NZ_LWFT01000792.1:0-853 GCF_001635105.1 Oleiphilus sp. HI0079 | reverse complement strand
TCCTACTTTTCGATCCCAATCGCGCTCCTTATTTTTCTTCAAAAACGACCTGATATTCAGTTTCGTGGCATCGCGCTGCTGTTTGCCGCGTTTATACTGCTTTGTGGTATTACTCACTTATTTTCTATTTACACCATTTGGTACGGCTCATATGGGGTGATGGCGATACTAAAAGCGATGACCGCGATCGTATCGTTTGCGACCGCCGTTGCCACTTTTCGTTATATCAAGCCCGCTTTAAGTATCCCTACTCCCGAGCAGCACGAACAAGCATTGAGAGAAAGATTTGTTCGCGAGCGAGAAATAGAGCAGCTTAAGTTAGAGAAGCGCTTCGATAGTTTGGTTCGCGCCGCAATCGACTTTACGCCATCTGGTGTGTTGATTATTCGCGCCACAGGCGAGCTTGTGTACGCAAACAAAGAGGTTGAACGACTGTTTGGCTACGATGAAAACCAGCTGGTTGGTCAGCACATTGAATCGCTGATTTTGGAGCAGGATCGCTCTGGGCATTTGATGCATTTTTCGCGCTTTTTTAGTCATTCAGATGCGCCTCAAGCGATGGCGAAAGGCCGAGTAGTGCAGGGTCGAAAAGCAAATGGTGAGTCGGTTCATCTCGAGGTAGGTCTGGTACCAAAAAGTATCGACGGGGAGAAATTCGTCTTTGCCTCCATTATCGGTGTTAACGAAGTACTAAATTTGGAAGAAACTGTGGTGACACAGTCTTCGAGATTATTAAGAGCAATTGAAGCTGCCGATGAGGGCATCTGGGAATGGAATGTCCAAAACGGTGATGTCTGGTATAGCCCCAACCAATCGTCGAGACTATAGCCTTGCGAGGCCGGATCAAAACCAA
>NZ_LWFT01000791.1:0-1032 GCF_001635105.1 Oleiphilus sp. HI0079 | reverse complement strand
GTGACTCCTGATAGCCCATAGCCGCCATTAAGCGCCAGTCTGTCTCATATTGCTCCGCATACTTCTTATAGGCGTCTTCGTATTTTGGTAGGCGTTGTTTGGAATGCCGTATAAAGGTTCGAGCGCCAACATAGTTAAATTGCGCTAAATGACCATAATACCGTTCGGTGAGGTACATCAGAGTGCCGTCGTCTTTGATCTGGCTAATGAATGCATTGGCCGCCTCGAGAAGGGACTTGTCAGTAGAATTTGGGAAAAACCACGCGACGCCCTTTGGATCTCCGAGTTCAAAGGCTTTTCTGACGCGCGGGTAAAATGCGCGGTGAAGTTGCAATTCAAGCGAATAGACCAGTGCGTAATCGACCTCGCGATCTTGTACCATGCGAATGAGGTCTTCGGTATCTTCGTTGATGGCTTTCCATTTAAGATCTGGTAGCTCCTGCTTGTGTCTTTCAAGCTCCAATAACAAGTGACTATCAATCGCTACAGCGATGCTTTTTCCGACTAAATCGCTCGTCTTGCGTGGGCGAGTTGAACCGTATCGATAGACAATGACGGGCGTCGCCTCGAGAAAGCTATCGCTATAAAGATAGCGTTCGGTATTCGACTCATTGGTCATCATCATGGCTGCGGCCATATTGGTATAGCCATTGTCGAGCGCCGAGCGAACCTGAGAGCGTGTTCCGGCGACTTTTAAGTCAAGCTCGACGCCAAGCGTTTCTGCAAACATCGAGACTAATTCATACTCTAGGCCCTCCCGAGTTTCGCGGCCCTCGTAGTAAATTCCGGGAGCGTTACGAGAGATAACATGCAGGGTTTCACGCGTTTGTATCCGCTCAAGCTCGGTAGGGCTGCCGCATGCAGTGAGCATCGCGCTGAGCAAGATGAGAAGGATAAATATTGAATGGTTAAGAGGTTTCAATCTAAAGCCTTGATTCGAAAGGACTCTTTTGGAAACGAGTGTTCAAATTACTGAATAATGAGTATAGATAATGCAGAGCATTAGAGCGAGCGTAAATACTAATGTATGTT
>NZ_LWFT01000790.1:0-1956 GCF_001635105.1 Oleiphilus sp. HI0079 | reverse complement strand
CGAACAACAAGCGAATGATGGCGCAAGCATGATTCACCCCGACCATCAGGGTAACGAGCTACTGCACGATTTAGCAAAGCTACGAAAAAACCCTGAAGCCATTCAGGACCTGTTTCAATCAGGGACCTTCCCTTACAAGACCAAGATGAGCAAACGCGATTACGAACGTAAGAAAAAAGCGCTTCAAGTCGAGCTACTCAAAGTACAAAAATGGGTCAAAGATACCGGCCAGAAAATTGTCATTCTCTTTGAGGGACGAGATGCCGCCGGTAAGGGAGGAACGATAAAACGCTTCATGGAGCATCTAAACCCACGTGGCGCGCATGTTGTAGCGCTTGAAAAACCCACAGAACACGAGCTTGGTCAGTGGTATTTTCAACGCTACATTAAACATTTGCCAAGCGCTGGAGAAATGGTCCTATTTGATCGCTCTTGGTATAACCGAGCGGGCGTTGAACGTGTTATGGAGTTCTGCACGCCAGAATCTTATTTGGAGTTTATGCGTCAAACCCCAGAAGTAGAGCGTATGCTCGTGCGCAGCGGAATAAAGCTATATAAATACTGGTTTTCAGTCACCCAAGACGAACAACACCACCGCTTTAGCCAACGCGAAAACGACCCGTTGAAACAATGGAAACTGTCACCAATTGACCGTGCATCCTTGGCTAAATGGGATGAATACACCGAAGCGAAAGAAGCGATGTTCTTCTACACAGATACCGCCGATGCACCTTGGACCATTGTCAAATCAACAGATAAAAAGCGGGCTCGCTTAAACTGCATGCTGCACTTTTTATCCACCTTAGACTACCCGGATAAAGACCAGTCGCTTGTTCATGGTCCCGACCCACTAATCGTAGGCAAGAGCTCTCATGCAATTGGAAACTCAAATCATATTTTGGGCCAATCGATTTCCGAATGGTAAGCATCCAAGTAAGCGAACTGTCAGCCGTGGACTGTTCGATGACTGAAATTTAGCTAAAGAACCTTTAGCGATCACTTGCAGCAAACTGGACACGGTTTCTACCTTGCTGCTTCGCTTCGTATAGGGCCTTATCAGCACATTGAAATAGCGCATCAAAGTGACTGTCAGTGGCCGTGAGCACCACACCAATGCTCACTGTCACTTTTAAGCCATCAACACCAAACTCCGACTCTTCGACCTTGCTTCTAATCTTTTCCGCCACAATGTGCGCGTCATCATCTTGCTCTATCCGAGCCAGGAGCAGAAACTCCTCTCCCCCCCATCGAGCGAACACATCACCGCTGCGTAATAAGCCCGACACCTTTTTTGCAAGCATCATCAGAACTTCATCGCCAACCTTATGGCCATGCCGGTCGTTCACTCTTTTAAAACTATCCAAATCAATCAGCATCAGAGCATATTTCGCTTTAGAGCCCTGAACCCGCTTCATCGCCTCATTCACCAACGGCATTGCTGCACGACGGTTATAGATTCCCGTCAGTGCGTCATGCATTGCGAGTTGATTTAAATGCTCATTACTTCGGCTTAACGATTTTTGGGCCTGTTCCAGCTGCAAATTTAGATAAGATAACTTCGCATTGCGCTTTGCGAAATACACAGCAAGAAAAATAACCACAATAAGCAGCAGCGCGATACCACCGAGTGTGGTCACAGTCGCGTAGAGATTCTTTTCTACAAAACCCTCCGGGCGATTAATGATTCTTGCACTATTCGGTATGCTGGAAAATGCGATCCCATGTTGCTTTAGAGCATTCCAATCAAACATTTCCGAGGTCGCGCGATAATGCCTTCTGAACCGGCCATTGAGTGCATAACCAGAAGAGGCTTCAAGCACATTCTTGGCTAGCGCATCGCCATCAATCACATAGCCACCAACCGCACCGTTGCCAACCAAGGTGCTGTAATACACATATATTGGCGCTTTCGACACCGCTGCGATGTGGCCTAGAAAGTCTCTGGGACTAAACTTT
>NZ_LWFT01000789.1:0-1240 GCF_001635105.1 Oleiphilus sp. HI0079 | reverse complement strand
CCCTCGGGTAAAGGCTTTGTTCCAGGGAATGTGTTCGTTGTAGGAATGAATAATGAGAATGTTAAGCGGAGAAGCGCGATGCTCTGCACTTAGAGAAAAGACAATCAATAACGCAAGAAATACAGCCAGAAAAATTCGTAACCGGCTAGAAAGCAATCCTAACGGAATAATAAAACGCATGAAAGATTCCCCTGCATGTATAGAAAATAACGCGCGACAAATACACTCGTACACGCAAATCTTTCTACCCACACAATTTGTAAGGCTTTTACATCATACTATCTTATGGCTCATTTTCCAGCATCAAAAGCGCAGATTAGAACGTGCGAAAACATGCAGAGATGAGGTTTTCAGCTCCAGAGGCAAACCCTCGAACAGCCAATCCCTAGAAAGCTAGTCCCTCGGAAACCAGGGAAAAAACATATTTGTTTTACGTTGATACTCTTTGTAGCCCTCACGCTTCTGAACGGAGTAATACTCGGCAGGCTTGGCACCCGTTAGGTACACCAAGGTCACGTAAAGCATGACTGAGGCGAATAAAGCACCAATGCCGAGCACACTCCATACAAAAACAAATTCGACATCGGCGAGCGACAACCAGGATGGTACCGTCGCCACAACAAGCCCAGTCCAAACCAGCCACTCCGAAAAATAATTGGGGTGACGGCTATATTTCCACAAACCGATGTTGCAAACACCCTTTGGGTTCTTGGAGATAAACCACATTTTCTGCCCATCGGCGATCGATTCGGTTAGATACGCCAAGGCCCACAAGGTTAAACCGGCTACTTCCCAAATGCTGATACCCTGCAGAGAACTCGTGGCTATCAAAAAACCGGGTAATGCCAGTACCGTCATATTGGCAAACCCTTGCGCCACTGCCTCACCCAACATATGCGCATCCACGTGTTTTGAACCTTCGGCTTCAAGCATAGTGCGCCGGTATTTATAACGTGGAAATTCATACTTGAAAATAACACCCGTCGCCTTCGCCATAGTAATCGCGCCAATGCCCATTCTTAATCCAATGAACAAATACACAGCCCCAACAATGGTGTTGCGAATAGGCTCGGCTTCGCCCATTAAAAGAATGTGCGCGCCGATAATAGCCACACCAAAAGGCCAGGCGATATCCACATAAGACATTCTCTTTGTGCGCCAGAAGGGGATGCAAACAACGAAAAAGAACAATACTGCTTGCGCGATAGCGTTACTGAAAAGCATATCGAGAAGTGTTGAT
>NZ_LWFT01000788.1:0-968 GCF_001635105.1 Oleiphilus sp. HI0079 | reverse complement strand
TTCTTTTCACTGGCGCGATACATGAAAAAGGCTTGGCACACAGCTGTGATGATTTCGCGAACGATGAACAAAACACGCCATCTGCAAGAGTGCGGCTAGGTACACACGGCACATTGGGCCTGCTGCTTGTTATCCTCTTAAAGGCCTCCCTGATCGACGACGTATTCTTCTTGAATGGCTATTTGAGAGATGAGATGTCTGTAGTCGTTTTGATTTTTATGTGTACACATTCGTTGAGCAGATTAATGGCCGCCACCTTGGTTTATTTCACACCGGAGGACAAAAGCTCGGCTAGAAATACGCCTTGGTCCTTGTCACTAATCGCGCTCTCAGGACTTCTCGCTTTGGTGCCTCTCGGACTACTTATCGAGCTTAGCCATCGACCGCATTATTCTCTGATACTGCTTCCGATGATGACCGCAACATGGTGTATATTTGAATATACAAAAAACCGCCGAACCCAAAACAAACTTCATTCTCTTGGTGTAGTTCAGCAGGTAAATGAGCTCATTTGCTTGGCTACTTTTGCCATCATTTTATAAAGACAAGCGATATGCCCGCTCATGCAAAAAAGATTGATGCACATCAAGCAAAACTCTTGATGTTGCTCCTACACTAAAGCGAATTGCAGAAATGAATTACTTCGCCGACTCGCGAAAGCACGTTCAGTCTCTGTCCGATATACGCAGGGAGAACCAGAGTCGAAACAAAAAGCAAAGAAGGACTGGAGGGAAAGCACTATGCCGGAATACCAAAACATCCTCGTTGCACTCGAGTGTAGCAAGGAAAGCGACGCCGTTTTAAAGCGTGCAAAAAGATTGGCGGATGCGCAAGGCAACGCGACGCTACATTTGCTGCACGTGGTGATTGATATCATTGCTGTCGATTGGGTAGGAATGCCCGGACAAGTCCCCCCACCAATTGATCAAGAGGAGCTCAGTGCATCTGCAGCGAATTATCTAAAACCC
>NZ_LWFT01000787.1:0-962 GCF_001635105.1 Oleiphilus sp. HI0079 | reverse complement strand
TTGTACAAAATGTATCGCATCGATATAGCCTTGCGATGACCAACAGCGCTCTTTTTTACTTGCAGCAGGGCAAAGAATCATCGTTTGCTGGCCGTCGGGGATCATGCTTAGGGCAAATTCCCGGTCGGCTTCAGAAACTGGAATATTCCATGTCGGTGGGTAGCAATGCTCCTCTTTCGCCCCGAGCTTCAATGCGAAGCTTATAAAGCTATCGAGAACGTGCTGTTCGCTACTTTTTGGCAGCAAAGGTGGGATGCGCTCATTAATGACTAGTGAGTGTCCTTCTTTGGCGCGCTTCCAGTCATAGCCAAGTTTCTTTTTCGCCGGAATCAAGCGGGCAAGACGATTGGCGCGCATCGCGACCTGCATGTGCAACAATACATCGAAGGAGCGATTCTGCATCGCCGTTTTTAAGTCGTCGATCGCCGCTTTACCGCGTGCTTTTTCAAAGACAATAAATTCGATACCAGGAAGGTCGTAAACAAGCTGATGTTCGAGTTTACCGATAATCCATGTGATTTTTGCCTCGGAGAAGCTTTTTTGGATAGCCTGAACAGCTGCGACTGCGTTGCAGACATCGCCGAGCGCAGATAGACGCAGAATGCAGATGGATTCAGGACTGGACATAATTACTACTCGTCGCTTTGATTCTGTATCTTCTCGATGATACGAGTTGTTGAGCAGCCATCAACAAACTCTATGACAGCGACTTTACCACCGTTGCTTTGGACTAAGTCTGCTCCGACAATCGTTTCCACAGTATAGTCACCGCCTTTGGCAAGGACGTCCGGCTGAACTTTCTCGATCAAATAATAGGGCGTGTCATCATATTGGTCGCCTTTAACTTCGCCGAACGGCAGCACCCAGTCTACACTCGCTAAGCCGCCAATGACGGTTGCGCGGTCTTCAAACCGATTTACCGGGCGTGTTTCGCCTTTCAGTCTTTTAACCGATTCATCAGA
>NZ_LWFT01000786.1:0-1295 GCF_001635105.1 Oleiphilus sp. HI0079 | reverse complement strand
GTTGCTTCGCTTGCACGTAACGATTTGATGATAAACAGTCTCATCGACTTCAGTAATCGAGACTCTTACCTGCCCGTCTTCTTTCGCTCTTTAACTCCAACCAACCTCACCTCAGCCGACTCCAAATTCAGCATCGCGTTTACCGACTTTGAGGGCGAGATCATTACAGGTATTTTTATTGAGGCCTTCAAAGAAGTAGAACAGCATTTCGCCTGGAAGGAGCAGGCGTTAGAAAAAGGTCTTTCTTTTATCGAGGTTGGGAAAAATGGATTAATGATAGTACATCCAGTCATTTATGGTGGGTCAGCAGAGGGTGCGATCGCGTTACACATCCGATCACTCTCTTCTGTTTTGCGCGTTGAAACCGGCGAATACAACCTCGTAGTCACAGACGATTCAAGCATCATCTTCGAGGCGAACGAACAGTTTGTAGGCAAAGGACTAGCTGCAACCCTAGATATTGACTCAGGTGTTGCAGGCATGATTACGAACTCTAAGTTAATGCCCCTCAATAACAATAAGAGATTTGATCCATCGGATTTAGACAAGGCATTGACCGCAACCATCGTCCAGCCTTATCTCTCAGCTTACTCAGATGCGGGCTGGGTTATCGGTGCGCTAGCGCTCGCTTTAACGACCATTTTGTTTTCAACTCTGTTCAGTATCCGCCTAACGAGCAATATCGCCAGTAGAATTATCGATCGATTACGGGATCAAATTGGTGCGGCAAGAGATAAGCCAGGATCATTTAAAAAAATAGAACCTACGAAGAGCGAGTCTCGAGAAATTTTTGAATTAAGGCAGACCTTTAACTCGGTAATGGAAGAGTTGCTCGCTACCACTTTTGTAAAAGAGCGAGTAGAAGGTGTTATAGATTCGCTTGGCGAGATGCTCGTCGTGTACGATCTTCAAGGCGAACTAGTAATGGCAAACACAGCCTTCGCCTCGCTCTGTTTTGAGTCCGGCACTAGCCCTGAGGCAAGCCGCGAGAATATCTTTCCAGACGACTTTGTGGTGCCACGAGCTAGCAATTCTCCGACAATCATGAAGCACCATAATCAAGGCGACAATCACATTCGACACGTCAGTTGGATGCGGACGCTTTATACAGATACAGACGATAACATCATCGGCATTGTGTTGACCGGAGTAGACCTAACCGAGGTCATCGAACTCCAGCAAGAACTCTCACTTAAGAACCAAGCCATTGATGAAGCACAAACACCCATTATTATTGCAAACGCGACCGAACAAGGCTTTCCAATTTCTTATGTCAATCGCGCCTTCGAGCATCA
>NZ_LWFT01000785.1:0-1217 GCF_001635105.1 Oleiphilus sp. HI0079 | reverse complement strand
CGCGCGAACAAGCTCGTTACGGGGGAGCTCTAACGCGTGGAGGCCTAGACGGTCGACGAATACATAGGTGTCTGCCTCAGAAATTTGGCTGACTAGCTTATACCGCTTTTTTCCTTCCCAGGAGCCTTCAAGCTCTACCCATGACCCCGGGACAAGGCTAGATATCTGGAGATCGGCCACTGTTGAAGATGAGTTGCTTCTTGTCGGAGCTTCGCGAACAGCGCCTTTTGGAGCGGTCTTGGTTCGCTTAAAGCTCGCGGATTTTGGTGTTTGGTTGCTCAGGGAACTTTCTCGGAACAGTGTTGCTAGAGCTTTCCTGATTTGTTCAAGCAAGGTGTTCGACTTGCTTTGATCATAGGAAATTGTTTCTAAGCCTGCTCCTATCTGCTTTAGGAGTTTGGGGACGATGGAAACCCATTTTTGGCGATCAGCATCGCTATGGTGATTCTCTGCGCACCAGATAAGCTCTTCCGCGATACGGCGAGTGTTTTCCCAGTTGTGCTCGCTTGCATCTCGGAGAAACGCGAGGAACATGACCCGTCGCCAAGGGCCATTAAGTAGCTCCAGTATGCTTGGGGGAATCGCCTTGGTAGATGTTATATCGCTCAAGGTAGAGTCTATGAACTCTTGAGCGACTCTGCTTTTTATTCGGCCTTCTTCGGTCAGTTTTGTGCGCTGCTCAAGAAGGTGTCGCTTCTTCTCTTCGCGGTCGCACAAAAAGCGTAATTCATCATCGGCTTTCGCGAATAGCGCGCTGTTTTGCTCGTCAGAGCTACTGACCGTCAATACGATTTTTTTAATCGCTGCATATAGCGGCTGTTTTGTTGATTCTCCAGAGGGCGTCCAACCGATCGCTGCTTTAGCGAGGCGATCGAGGAAGGTTCGGGTAGGGTGCTGATGGTCGTAAAAAAAGTTTGGATCCTGCAAAACCGCTTTCAGAACAGGGATTTGAAGACGTCCAATCAGCGCCTGCATTTCAGGGGCAAGGTTTCTATCATCCAAAATGAATTCGAACAACATCGCCACGAGGTTGATGATATCAAGATCTTCTTCAGATACAGACTTCGATTTTGAGTGTTCTAAGGTGCTAGAAATGTTTTTCAAGAGCTCTGAAGAAGCCAGGGGCTTCATTTGATTGGCTGCTTCTAGCTGGCTTAATTGGGATGCTATTGTGTCTAGCGCGCTTAAAATTTCGCTTCTAGATGCTGATGGCCAAA
>NZ_LWFT01000784.1:0-17058 GCF_001635105.1 Oleiphilus sp. HI0079 | reverse complement strand
AGTAAGAGTAAGGATCTACAGCGACCATAATGAAGACAAAAGAACGTATTATTCTGGAGAGTCTCGATCTGTTTAATGAGCGGGGCGAAAGGAATGTTTCAACCAATCATATCGCTGCACACCTCAATATGTCGCCTGGTAATTTGTATTACCACTTCCGCAACAAAAACGAGATTATTTATCAGATCTTCAAAAACTATGAGTTGATGGTCGATACGTACTTGCGCGTCCCAGAGGGGCGGGCCATTGAGATTGAGGATTTGCTCTCCTATCTTGACGCTGTTTTTAACGGCCTCTGGGCTTATCGATTTTTGCATCGTGATCTTGAGCATTTGCTAGATAGCGATGACAGTTTAAGAGAGGATTATCGAGCGTTTACGCTGCGCTGTGTGAATGGCATTACTGAGATCATTGCGGCGCTCGAAGAGAGTGATATCTTTGATGAGCAAACGCATGAGCAACGTCGCACCAAGGCGCTCAATGTTTGGTTAATTGTGACTAACTGGATGACCTTTCTTAAAACCATGTTTGGCGCTGATCAGGATGCGCCATCAAATCGCAATGCGATTCGGCATGGTGTGTACCAGGTTTTGGATTTTATCGTGCCGCATTTGCGTGATGCGGAGCGGCAGCAGGTCGTTGAGTTTCAGGCATCGTATTGTTTCAAGGGTTTGCTGCCGGAGTAAGTTTCAGGCATCGTATTGTTTCAAGGGTTTGCTGCCGGAGTAAGTTTAAGGCATTAGCCTTGATGCTGCGCTTCTGCTTCGTCTGAATCATCTGCCTGAAGGTACATTGAAAAGTTTCGATCCAGCGCTGTGCGCGCCTCTTTTAGTCCTGTTTTCTTAAGGCTCGAAAACAGAATGACGTCGTTGATATAGCCGTGATCTTCAAGTGCTCTCTTTACCTGCAGCATGCAGGCTTTTGCGGGGCCATATTTTAGCTTGTCTGATTTTGTCAGTAGTACGGTAGTGCTCAGCTCGCTTTTTTTACTCCAGTCCAGCAGCATGGTGTCAAACTCGGTCATGGGTTTGCGAATATCCATAATGAGAACGAGCCCCGCTAAGCTTTCTCTATTCTGGAGGTAGTCTTCAAGGTGCTTTCCCCATGCTTCTTTCATATCAAGAGATACTTTTGCATAGCCGTATCCGGGAAGGTCTACGAGTCTGACGCCGTCCACATTGAGAGCGAAAAAGTTAATTAGTTGAGTACGTCCAGGTGTTTTACTTGTGCGTGCCAGCTTTTTGTTTTGAGTGATGCTATTTATAGCCGAAGATTTGCCGGCGTTAGATCTTCCTGCGAACGCAATCTCGATGCCTGAATCGCTCGGGCAATTACTGAGCTTAGAGCCGCTCTGTAAAAAGCTTGCGCTGTTGTAGGCAAGCTGGAACTTGGGTGTGTTTTCTAGCGAATCGCTCATGCAATTTTACTCTCAGGAAGGCGTGGCTAAGGCTTTTATCAAAGGTACCTTAGTGTATAATAAGCCACGATTTTTTGCCTGATCTTTCTTGTGAGATCTTAAAGTGTCGATATACTCTTTTAAGGTCGACGCTGTTAAGGTATTTAAAGGCACTGATAGTGATTACTTCGTGTTAGTCATAGTGTTAACAAGAAGAATAAGAGTGGCGAAGCCGACTACGTGGCGAATTTTTTAAATAGAGAGCGCACAGATTATGAATAAGTTTTTGAAGGGGATGGTCATCGCTTTGGGTTTAAGCGGCTCCGCATGGGTTTCTGCGGAAGTTGTTGGTGACCCACAAGCTGGAAAGGATAAGTCTGCGGTATGCGCTGCTTGTCACGGAGCAGATGGTAATAGTGCTGCGGGGAATTTCCCGAAGCTTGCGGGACAAGGTGAGAAGTACCTTCTAAAGCAAATGTATGATCAAAAGGAAGGTCGTCGTGAGATCGTTGAAATGACGGGGCTTCTGGATAGCTGGAGTGATCAAGATATGGCGGATGTTGCAGCTTACTTCGCATCTCAGACTATCAGCATTGGTCAGGCGAAGGCCGATCTTGTTGAAGAGGGTCGTAAGCTATATCGTGCGGGCAACCCAGCTACGAATATGGCGGCATGTATTGCCTGCCACGGCCCGGCAGGAAAAGGCATGGCTGCAGCAGGCTTTCCGGCGCTTGGTGGTCAGCATGCAGATTACACGATTGCACAGCTTAAAAAATGGCGTAGTGGTGAGCGAAGCAACGATGGCGATACGCGTATGATGCGTTCGGTTGCTGCGCGTATGAATGATCGAGAAATTGAAGCGGTAGCAAGTTACATTCAAGGCTTGTCTGAATAAGCGAGCGCTTGCCTCAAGGCAAACAAAAAAAGCCGAATCTGATGATTCGGCTTTTTTTTGTCTAAGGAAATCTTGGTTGGTATGGAACTGTGACAGGGTTTTCTTGTCGTATAAGTTTAATTAAATAGTCATGTAGTCAGCTTGAGTCAGATATACCGCAGGCCTATCATCGACCAATTACCGCTTATTTTAACCTGAAGGAGCAAGCATGTTTCAGTCTCGTATTGTTGGGGGCCTTTTGTTAGCGGTCGCCATTCTCTTTAGTTCACTTACTACAGCTGCAGAAATGTGGGAGAAAGGTCGGCATTATAAAGAGTTGCCTTTTCCTGTGAAAACACGCGATGCCTCAAAGGTAGAAGTGGTTGAAGTATTTTGGTATGGCTGTCCCCACTGCTATGAATTTAACAACGATTTCCTGCCTGCTTGGGAAAAAGGTTTTGCGGCTGATGTCGATTTTCGTTTGATTCCGGCAACGTTCCCGGGTTGGGTAACGCACGCAGAAGTTTTCTTTGCCGCAGAGGAGTTAGGTAAGGTAGACGAAATGCATCAGGCGTTGTTTGATGCAATACAGTCTCAGCCCAAAAATTACCAAGAACGTGAGGATTTTGTCGAAATCTTTGCTAAGTTTGGTGTCTCTGAAGAAGAGTTTATGGCGGTTTTCGACGCGTCAGGGTTTCGTAAGATTTCTAAAGTAGAAGAGCAGGTTAAGGCAACGGGCGATCGTATCAAGGCATACCGTCTTACTGGTGTTCCGGCGTTAATCGTAAATGGGAAATACAAGATTGGCGTTCGTGATGCCGGTGGTTTTGCAAACATGATTAAGATTGCAAACTTCCTTATCGAGAAAGAGCGTGCTGCAATGCAAGCGGCTAAGTAATAAGCGCTTCTGCATCACTAAGAGGTGTAAGAAAAACTATGTATGCAGGCTTGCGTAGTCGTGTTAGACAGATTTTTACACCCTCTGATGCCTTAGTCAGAGCTTCGTCTAGCTCCGCTCCCGAGGCTCTGAACACTGTTCCTAAGGTTTCTCATGACGAGACGATTCGTCTTCTGACGTATAACATTCAGGTTGGTATATCGACTTCGTCCTATCGCCATTACGTGACGCGTAGCTGGCAGCATTTCTTACCTCACCGTAAACGCCATGAGAACCTCACTAAAATTGCACATTTGCTGCACTCATATGATGTCGTTGCACTGCAAGAGGTTGATGGCGGAAGCTTGAGAAGTGGTTTTGTTAATCAGGTAGAGTTTCTCGCCAATGAGGCGGGCTTTCCATACTGGTATCAACAGCTTAATCGTAACTTTGGGCCACTAGCGCAGCATAGTAACGGTTTGCTGAGTCGCTATCGGCCCTTGTCGGTAGAAGAGCACTCTTTGCCAGCTTTGATTCCTGGGCGCGGCGTAATTATTGCGAAATATGGTTTTGAGGATGATCCGCTGGTGTTGGTGATTTTGCACTTATCGCTAAGTGCTCAAGCTCAAAAGGCGCAGTTGTCCTTTGTGAAAGGCTTGATTGATAAGTATAAGCATCTTGTTCTGATGGGAGATATGAATACGCATGCGGAGCGTCTGTTGCAGCATGGCTGTTTAAAGGAGTTGGATTTAGTGCCTTTGCCTGGTGTGACGAATACCTTCCCTAGTTGGCGGCCGCAGAAAGATCTTGATCATATTCTGGTGAGTCGTTCTTTACGGGTAAAGCGAGCGCAAGTGTTGAGTTTCCCTGTCTCTGATCACTTGCCGATCGAGCTAGAGTTCGGTTTGCCTGAATCCTATAAAGACAGACAATAAAAAACCCGACGCTATGACTTTTCAGTACTAGGGTCGGGCTTTTCAGGAAGCAAGTAAAAAGTGTTACTTGATCTTTGCTTCTTTGTACATCACATGCTTGCGAACAACAGGATCGTACTTCTTGATCTCCATTTTTTCAGGCATGTTGCGCTTGTTTTTGTCAGTGGTGTAGAAGTGACCAGTGCCAGCGCTAGAAACTAAACGAATCTTATCTCTCATTTCGAGCTCTCCTTAAACTTTTTCGCCGCGTGCGCGAAGCTCGCTAAGGACAGTTTCGATGCCCTTCTTATCGATGATGCGCATACCTTTAGTAGATACACGTAGTTTTACAAAACGGTTTTCGCTTTCAACCCAAAAACGGTGTGATTGTAGGTTAGGCAAAAAACGACGACGAGTGGTGTTTTTTGCGTGCGAAACATTGTTACCTGTTACAGGACGCTTGCCTGTAACCTGACATACTTTAGACATACTAAAACCTTGCCTCCAATTTCTAAGTGCTCTCGTTGGGGGCACCATAGAACAAATTCAAATCTTTTGGGCTTTCTTGATCGCGGTAACGCCCACTTTCAAGAACCTTCAATACTGCCTAGCCGGCGGTTTCGAGGGAGCCCTAACCAAAGAGCCCGACTTTATACCAGAAAGGATATTTAATCGCAAAGAAAAATAGGCTCAACGTGAACATTTTACGGCTTTTCATGCTCGACGGGGTCTTCACCCATCATGATGGCGATCCACTGGGTTTCCTCTGTACTTTCAAAAGCGATTTTTAAAAGCATGGTTAGAGGTACGGATAGGAACATGCCAACAGGTCCGAACACCCAACCCCAGAAAACTAAAGATAAAAACACGACCAGTGTAGATAGTCCTAACCCTTTACCTAAAAAGCGTGGCTCGACCATGTTGCCCATGACCATGTTGGCGGCAACATAGAGCAGGGCGGTAAACAAAGCGCTGAGTGGGCCCAACTGGATGATTGCTAACAATACAGTGGGAACAGCGGCAATAATTGAGCCGATGTTTGGAACAAAGTTTAGGAAGAAAGCAAGCACCGCCCAGAGCAAGGGGTAGTCAACTCCGATAATAAGCAGCCCTAGATATATCATTGTGCCGGTGGCGAGGCTGATGACCGCTTTGATTGTCATATAGGTTTTAACGGTATCTAGAAAGCGCTGTATATGCCGCATTTGAGCGCTTTCTTCACCAAATGCTTTGTGTAACTTGTTAGGCAAAGACAGGCTCTCAAAAAGCATGAAAATCACGGTCAGGATAATCAAAAACGAATTCGACAAGACCCCCCCTAGACTACCGAGAGCGCTCATCGCGGTCTTGAAGATGCTAGAAGGATCGAAGGTGTCCATTAAACGTTGTTGCGGTATCTCGACACCCCAGCTTCCCAGAGTGGTGATCATGTGTGAGAGCGTGCCGCGCAGCTTTTCTTGATAGAGCGGTAAGTCGCTTGAAAAGGCTTTTACTGAACTACCAATAATGCTGATTAATACTATTTGAAACAGGCTGATAAAAATAACAACAGCAATGAGAGATAGCCATGCCGGTAAGCCTTTTTTCTGCATCAGTAAAAATGGAGGCGCACAAATAATGGCAAAGAACCCTGAAAGCAGGAATGTCACCATGATGGATTCAGCGGCACGCATGCCTGCAATGACAATCACGAACGCGGCAAGAACAAACAAGGTGCGAGAAGAGCTAGAGTAAGTCGACATAATAGTGCTTTAAATGGACGGTTTATATGACTATAGCGAGGCTGAGGTTTTTTGTCATAAACAATGGCCTTTAAAGTGTGGCATATTTGATATGCTTGGTTTTAATGCCCCGCTTCGCTAACTAGCGATTCATCTTAATTAAAGGTCTTGTATGTATCAGCTTTATTACTACCCGAATAATGCGAGCTTGGCGCCGCACTTTCTGCTTAAGCATATGGGTTTGGAGCATCAGCTGATCAAGGTCGATCGTGCGTCTAATTGGCATAAATCCACAGACTATTTGAAGCTCAATCCTGCGGGTAGAATTCCAGCGCTTGTGATTGATGGTCAAGCGATGTTTGAGAGTGCGGCTATTTGTGTGCATTTGTGCGAATTGCACCCCGAGCATGGTTTGATACCTGCAGTAGGGACGTATGCAAGGGCGGAGTTCTTCCAATGGATAATGTATCTAACAAATACGCTGCAAGCCGAATTAATGGTGCGTTACTATCCGGAGCGGCACATTAAAGATCCTACTTTGGTAGATGGCGTGATTGCCGCGCAGGACGAGCGTATCGTAGAGGCTTTAGAGGTGATTAATCAACGCCTGGAGAAGCAGCCTTATCTTTGCGGAGATGCATTGACAGCATGCGACTATTTTTTGTTTATGCTGTGCGAATGGTCTCTAGTCCTTACCCGTTCGCCAGTGACATTTTCAGCGCTTTCGGCGTATTTACAAAAACTTAGCCAGAACGAAACCATTAAAACAGTTTGCGAGATCGAAGGAATTGACCTGTCAGTATTTCACTGAGCTCTTATTTTCGTTTTGCGATAAAACCAAAAAAGCCCGATACAAGCACCACTAATATGTCCCAAAAGAAAGCAAAGTAGTACTTGAACGGATTGCCCTCAGCGCTTACCAGATGTTCTTGCCCCATTTGTCGATAACTATATGCCTCTCCGGTGATGTCTTGGAAGAGCAATACGCTGAATACGATAAAAAAGAAGCGGGCTAACCATTGCTCGGTTTTATCGACTTTTGGAAGCGTCACTTAGGGTATCCTTCAATATGGCTTCATGCTGGCTGATGAATAGTGATACATCATTCGCTGATTTATTTGGCGCTTCCTCCATAGGGAGATGACCAATACCAGCATAGATCTTGAGTTCTGATTTTGAAATGTCCTTACTGAACTTTAGGCCGCTCTCTACGGGGAAGTAAATGTCTTCCTTTCCCCAGAGTATCAGGCTCGGCAACGTAAGGTTAGCAATGTGTTCTTCATCTTGGTCTAGGCGGGCTTTTACTCGGCGCGTAAAGGCCGATAAATTACCGGGGTAGCGAGAGAGTTCGTAGTAACGATCGACCACCTCGTCCGTCACTATGCTGGCATCGAAGTATACTTCCTTGAGTCCAATTTCATACATAAACCGTGGCGAAACATGCTCCATTATCTGGTCGATCACTGGCCATTGAGCGAGTTCAATGGCAGGTGGCCAACTTTCCTGTTGATAGCCAAGCGCGTTCAGTAGGGTGAGCGTTTTTACTTGGGATGGGTGTTCAAGCGCATATTGCCAAGCGATGCGTCCACCGAGAGAGCTGCCTACCAGATGTGCTTCTTCTATATTGAGTGTGTTTAAAAAGTCAGATAAAAAGCGAACATCGTCGGAGACTTCATAGCGATCAAGTCGATCTGGTCCAGTGAGTCCGAATCCGGGAAGATCCATACGCACAATTCGAAACGAACCTTGTAACTGCTCGGCCCATGTATCCCAAGTGTGTAATGAAGAGGCCGTGCCATGTAAGAGCACTATTGCCGGGCCGCTTCCTTCATCACGATAATGCACGCGATTACCATCAATTTGCACAAATCTGGATGCCTCATTGGTGTATCTGCTTTCCAACGTCTCTTTAGACAAATCACTTGTGCTGAGTGACGCGAAGCTTAAGCCGACACCCAAGATCAAAAAAACTGGGAGACATAAACGAAGCAATAACGGCTGTTTAGATGGCACGATACAATCCTAAATCTGTGTAAGAGCTGATATCGTATGCGAATACGCGTTTTTCAAACTAGGTCGATTGGTAACGATGCACTGTCTATTGGTAACACTAAATGCCTGCCATTGATTCCTCCGCAACGGTGTCGGCTGCTGCAGCAGTCGATTTGGTTGAGCTGTGCTTGCGCTATGGGTTGATATCGGATGCAGAGTTGAGCGCTCTCGGTGCTGATTCGGTTTTGCAGGCAACGCCCGATCAGCGTATTGCAGAATCGAGTTATATCGCACTATGGGATCGTCTAGCGCAGAGCAAACATGCCGCTGGGTTAGGCTTGCGTATTGGTCAAACGATCAACCCAAATGCAAAGGGATTGCTTGCGAGTTGGGTTAGCCAAACCACAACGCTGGGCGAGGCCTTAAGCGTATTTATTGAGCACATCGCTTTGATGAACCCTTCTGAATGTTGGGAGGTTGAACGGCATCAAGACCGCTGTGTTTTATGTTTCTCTCTTCGTCACGAAGAGGCTTATCCGAACATGGCCGTTGAGCGAAGTATGAGCGCCATGCTGGCTTGGGCAAAGCTGCTTAGCGGGCATGAGTTTCCTATTACTAAGGCAAGTTTTACCTTCACTAAACCGAGTTACATAGACGCTTTTTATTCTGTGTTTGGTACGGATATCTGTTTTTCAAGCGGGCAAAATAGTTTGGAGTTTGATGCGTCTCTGTTGGATTTGCCGGTTATGAGTGGTAATCACTTTCTGAAAAGTATCATTCAGGAAAAAGCAAAAAGCGCTTGGAAAGCAATCGGTTCTGGTGTGTCACTAACGGAGCAAATTCAACGTCAGATTACCTCAGAGCTAGATGCTGGAAGGGGCGTTTCTGTCATGAGCTTGAGCGATCAGCTAAATATCAGCCGGCAGACTTTATATCGTCAGTTAAAACAGGAAGGAACCAGTTTTCAAACGATGTATGACGAGGCGCGCAAGCAGCGAGCGCTTGATCAATTAAAGCGAAACAATATCAGCATACAGGCATTAAGTCTGGAGCTTGGCTTTAAAGATAGCAGCAGTTTTTATAAGGCTTTCAAGCGATGGTACGGGATCTCACCAAAAGACTACTTGGAAAGCATATTGTAAGTCAGTTACAAATCTTAATTTGAATTACTGTTTATTTATACAGTATATTTGCTCGTCCGATGATTTGATCTTGGATGTGGCAAATGTCCCTTTCTTTGCAAGAGCTAAAAAATCGGCGTCTTGTTTGGAGTGCCAATCAGGCGCCGAATCATATTACTGAGCCAGCCTTTATCCCTAGCGGTTTTACTGTTCTTGATGAACAAATTGGTGGTTGGCCAAATTCCGGTTTGGTCGAGTTGCAACCTTCTGCGATGGGGGTCGGTGAGTTACGGCTGATTCTTCCGGTACTTGCGTCGCTGGCGAGTAGAACGACAGATCAAACCAAGTTGCAAGTGTGGTTACCTGGATGCATGCAGCTTATGCCGCAGGGGCTTGGCGCTGCTTTTACAAGTAACACGGTTATGCTCAAGAGCTTGAGCGCCAGTGAGTCTTTGTGGGTGCTGGATACCTTGCTACAAAGCGGTATTTGTTCGGCTGTGGTTTGTTGGCTGGATACGCTTGACCCTGCACAGGCAAAGCGTTTGCAAATCGCTGCGAAAGAGAGCAATACGCTGGTTTTTTGTATTCGTTCTATGGTGACTCAAGACAGCTCCTTACCGATTAGTTTACGCATGCGGCTGCAGCCGAGCGATCAGGGTTTGTTGCTTGATGTTTTTAAACGACAAAACGCCTATGCCGTTGAGCCTTTTCAGCTGAATCTTAACAACGCTTCGCCAGAGCTTTATCGGCGCCAGAAAATCTCCGATGCACATGCTTATCAGCATAATGTGATTTCGTTTCCTTCTGCGCTTGGTAAGAGTTAGGGGGGTGGATCATGCTCTGGTTAGCCTTGCACTTCCCGAATCTACATTTGAATAGTCTAGTGAGTGCTATTCCTGATAGGTCAGAGAAAGATAGGTCGGAGAAAGCTACGTTGGATAAAAATACGGGGAACAGCGAGACTCAGTCGCCAGCAATTGTGCTGATTAACCCCCAGCGAGAGCTTGTTCAGTTGAACGAGCGAGCTCGAGAAGAAGGCCTGCAAATGCACATGCAACTCGGAACGGCCTCGGCCATTCATAACGAATTACAGTGTTATGATTTGGATGAAGAGCTTGAAAGCAAGCGCCTGAATGAGCTTGCTTTGCAGTGTTATGCCTTAAGTAGCGATGTGGTTGTACGCGAGGCGCAGCGTTGCTTGCTGATTGAGTTCAGCGGCATGCTGAAACTGTATAGTGATGTGCAAAGCTATGTGCAGGCCACGATGACACATCTACAGGCTGAGTATGTCGATATGCAATGTGCGCTTGCACCATCACCGTTGCTGGCGGAAATGCTTGCGCGATGGCAGTACCTGCTTGCTGAGCCATGTATGTTCGCGCCACAGGCAGAGCTCGCGCTGCATAGTTTGCCGATTTCTTGTTTGAATGTTGCAGCACAAACGGTGCAAAAGCTTCAGCGCTTGGGGCTAGAGACGATTGGCGAGCTCATCGCCTTGCCTGATGCCGATCTTTCTATGCGCTTAGGCAAAGACTTTGTGATGTATTTACACCAGTTAAAAGCGGCAGCAAAACCGGTGCTTCCTCGTTTCTCATTGCCTGAATATTTTCAGTCATCTTTAAGCTTCGATGCGGAGGTGCACAGCGCTTCGGCTTTATTGTTCCCAGCAAAACGTCTGTTCGAACGGATGGAGCGATTTTTGCGCTGTCGCAGTCAAACTGTGCAGCATCTTGAGTGTCTGCTTTATGCGCGGAATAAACGCGTTCAAAAAGTGTCATTGGTAAGTGGTCACCCAGAAACAAGTGCCCAACATTGGCATGATTTGCTGCGCTTGAAATTTGATTATCTAAAGTTGGATGCCCCCGTATTAGGCTTGGAGCTGCAGGCGAGTGCCTTGTTGGCACTAGATGTAGAGCCACAAGATTTATTTGATACCGGTATAAGTCAGCGTTCTGTGTCGTCTACCTTGAATCGCCTTGAGTCCCGCTTAGGGCCGGAGCGTCTGGTGCGACCGATATTAAAAGACGCCCATGTGCCAGAGCAAAGCTTTGAGTATTGGCCTGCAACGCAGATGCCCAAACAAAGCCGACAATGGCAGGTATCTGAACCACTGCGCGAATATGCAGACAGCACCCTTCGGCCCTCTGTATTGCTAGAGCAGCCGGCCGCCCTTGCTGAAACGGTGCGCATTATTCATGGCCCCGAGCGAGTACAAACGGCTTGGTGGCAAGATCAGGCTGTCACCCGTGATTACTTTGTTGCCCTGAATGAGTACAAACAATTGTTGTGGGTGTTTCGGGATGCTGAACAGCAATGGTTTGTGCACGGCCTGTTTGCGTAGAGCGATGCGAGATACACGGCTGGTCGTATGAATAATCAAGTGGAATACGCAGAACTACATTGCTTGAGTAATTTCAGTTTTTTGCGTGGTGCATCGCAGCCGGAAGAGTTGATTCTGCAAGCTGAACAGCTTGGATACCGCGCTTTGGCCTTAACAGATGAGTGCTCTATGGCGGGTGTCGTAAGGGCCTATGCGGCAACGCGCTCTGAAGGCATTCAAACAAAGCTCATTGTTGGAAGTGAGTTTCAGCTCGAGGATGGGCCGAAAATTGTGCTCTTATGCCCAGATCGAGCCGCTTATGCGGAAGTATGTGCCTTGATTACGCTTGCTCGAAGGCGCTGCGAGAAAGGGCACTATGCTGTTTTTCAGCAAGATCTGAACACATTGCGGCATGCCTTGTTGTTATGGAAACCGAGCTCTCAAGCCAAGCCTGAATCTGAACTAGGAGATGAGGCTGATCGCAGTTTTGCCGAGTTTGTACAGCGTGCATTTCATAACCGTTGCTGGCTGCTGTACGAGCGCCTGCTTGATGCGCAAGAGTTTAAACGTGGCAGCGCATATCGACGTTGGTGTTGTAGCCTAAGCCATGATTTTAAGCAGCCAATTGTCTGTGCTGGTGATGTGCACATGCATGTGCCTGAACGTCAGGCTATTCAAGATGTACTTACCGCGATTCGCCACAATACGACACTCGATCAATTAGGCACTAAGGGCTTTTCAAACCTAGAGCGTAGTTTACGTCCTTTAAGTAAGTTGCGAAAAATCTACTCTGAGCAGGATATGGCCGAGACTGTGCGTATCGCACAACGCTGCTGTTTTGATTTGTCGACACTCCGTTATGAATATCCAGAAGAACTGGTGCCGAACGGTTTCACCGCTCATCAGTACTTGAAGCATTTAGTGGCTAAAGGTATGAAAACGCGCTTTCCGAACGGTGTTGCCCTACCTATTCAAGGCACGATTCGACGCGAGCTTAAGCTCATTGAAGAGCAGGGTTACGAATATTTCTTTCTTACTGTGCATGACATTGTGCGCTTTGCCAAATCTCGTGGAATTTTATATCAAGGCAGAGGCTCTGCGGCTAACTCTGTTGTTTGTTATTGTCTTGAAATTACCTCGGTTGACCCTCGCCAAATCAGCGTGCTGTTCGAACGCTTTATTTCCAAGGAACGTAATGAACCGCCTGATATCGATGTCGACTTTGAGCATCAACGTCGTGAAGAGGTGATGCAATATATCTATGAAAAATATGGGCGAGAGCGCGCTGCTCTGGCCGCGACTGTGATTAGCTTTCGTTATAAAAGTGCTTTTCGCAGTGTCGGTAAAGTGCTGGGCATTGAAGAGAGTGCACTTGAGTTATATCTAAAAAATATTGATCGCAGAGATCGATCACAGGCCTGGGATGAGCAGCTACTTGCCCAAGGCTTGGACGATACGAATCCAAAATTGGCGAGATTGGTGCACCTGACACGATCACTTATTGGGTTCCCTCGGCATCTTTCACAGCATGTTGGCGGTTTTGTTATTTCGTCTGGCCCTTTATCGCAGCTTGTGCCAGTAGAAAACGCAGCGATGGCCGATCGAACAGTCATTCAGTGGGATAAGGACGACCTAGAAACGCTCGGCCTGCTCAAGGTAGACGTACTTGCTCTGGGTATGCTGAGTGCGATTCGGCGTAGTTTCGACATGATCCGCCAGCATTATGGCAGAGCTTTGAGCATTGCTGAGATCACCTCCTTGGGGGACGATCCTGCGGTATATGCAGACTTACAGGCTGGTGACAGTATCGGTGTTTTTCAGGTCGAATCGCGCGCGCAAATGAGCATGCTACCGCGCTTGAAACCCGCGAGTTATTACGACTTGGTGATTCAGATTGCGATTGTCCGCCCTGGGCCGATTCAGGGCGACATGGTGCATCCGTATTTAAGACGCCGATCCGGTAAGGAGGTGGTTACTTACCCTTCAGGCGAAGTGAAAGAGGTTCTATCCCGAACACTTGGCGTACCGATCTTCCAAGAACAGGTGATTAAACTTGCGATGGTCGCCGCCGGATTTTCAGGCGGTGAAGCCGACCAGTTGCGTCGAGCTATGGCGAGTTGGAAGCGCAGTACACAGCTGCAAGGTTTTCGCAGCAAACTTGTGAATGGCATGCTGGCTCGTGGTTATGATGAAGCATTTGCCGAACGGGTTTTTCAGCAAATTTGTGGTTTTGGAGAGTATGGCTTCCCGGAAAGCCATGCTGCCAGTTTTGCCGTGTTGGCTTACGTGTCTGCATGGCTTAAGCATTACTTTCCGCAGGCATTTTATGCGAGTTTACTGAACAGTTTGCCGATGGGGTTTTATTCGTCGTCACAGTTGGTGCAAGACGCGGTTCGTCATCACGTTCGTGTGTTGCCTGTCGATATTAACCAAAGTTTTGGCGACCATCGCCTTGAACAACAGATCCTTGAACAGCCGTCGGTAGATCCGGGTTTTGCATTACGGCTCGGCTTTCGGCAAGTACGCGGCTTGTCAGCAAAGGGTATAGATCGAATCGAGCGCGCGCGTCCAGACTCTGGTTTTCGTTCTTTACAGCAGATTCAGGCCTTAGGTTTGAATCAACTTGATCTGGAGGCATTGGCCGGAGCCAATGCCTTTGCGCAATTAAAGGGCAATCGCTATCAGGCACGATGGGACCTGATGAAAAGCCTAGATGATGCACCGCTTTGGTCTGAGCGGATTGGGAACGGTGAGACTGATGAGCATTTGTCTGTTAAAGAGGATGTACAGTTTACAGCGCCAGATCAGTGGCAAAATATGCAGGAAGACTATCAATCTACGGGCTTAAGCCTGGACGGGCATCCCGTTGCTTTGCTGCGCAAAGCTGGCGCGTTGGAGAATGATGTGATGGCTAATGCCTTATGGCAACAGCCACATAAATCTTTGGTTTCTGTGTCGGGACTCGTGACCGGAAAGCAAAGTCCTGGTACCGCCGCAGGCGTCAGCTTTTATACTCTCGAAGACGAGACAGGCAATATCAATGTCGTCATATGGCGCGCAACGGCCAGAGCGCAAAAGTTACCTTATTTAAGAGCGCAGTTGTTAAGGGTTGTTGGAATCTTGGAGCAAGAGGCTGGCGTGATTCATGTTATTGCCGGACGACTAGAGGATCTAACGCCTCAACTTGATGGATTGCGTACGAAGGTGCGTGAATTTCACTGATCTTATGGTCTATCTGCGTAAATGTGTTCTTCTATTAAAAAACTGTATAGCCTCTTGCTAGGAAAGGGCGAGTAGCTTGGCTAATATGCTCTAAAAATAAGGTAGAAAACAAAAACATGTCAGATAAGCGACGTCATCCTCGCATTCAAATGCCGGCCAAGGTGAAAATTACGCATCCGAGTTTTGGCGAACTTGTAGCGACTACCAGAGATATTTCTGACGGTGGGATTTTTCTAATCACTCAAGGTCATGAGATGCCACCTGTCGGCACAGTGATAGAAGGACAGGTTCAGGGACTTACGGGTGACGCACCTATACTGAAAATGGAAATTATGCGTAGTCTGCCTGAGGGCATTGGACTGCGCTTTATTCTCGATTAAAACGCCGAAAAAACAATACACCCATTTGCAAGGAGGTTGCGATGCGAGCGCAGTTTGCATTCTGTACGGCTGTTATGGCGACGGCACTATTTTCAAGTACTACTGCCGCTGAGGGCGATGTTCGCTCTAACTATAACGAACCAACGCGAGGTTTTTATATTGAGCATGGAACGGTAGCCAAAAACCGTGATGCGTCTATCGAGCTGCATTCAGGCTCAGATAGTATCGATGCTGGCGGTGGTGTGCGTTTAGGTCTGCCGGGAGCAGAGCTGATTATTAATAGTGGCTTGGATGAATACGATGAGAACCAGCTTCTGCTTAAGTATGGACTACCAGATTTACAGCTTGGTGGCGAAGGTGGAAGCAATGTGCACTGGGCGTTTACAGGCGCGTATTCCCGAACGGAACTGGAAGATGAAAATGGCAATGACCTCATTGACCAGATCAACCTAAAGCTCGGTGCCGCCTTTACGGTCAACGCTGATGCGGCAACTTTTACGCTTGCGCCTCGTTTTGTCTACGCGGACGGCGATCAGCGTGATGATACGTTTGTAGAGCTCGATCTTGGCGCCTATGTGGGCATTATTGATACTCAGGCCGGATTGTTTTCGGCGGGTGTCGAAGCATTGTTTACAACTGCCGATAATACTGATGATACCTATGCCGCAGGTGTTCGTTGGGCGTATGACAGTAAGCTGAATATTGATTTTGTTCCGTTGGTCTTTAGTAACCGAGATTTAGTTGGTGTTCCCGGATTAGTGCGCGTTAATTACAACTTCTAAGTATATCGTTGGATCAACACGAATGACGAAGCTCGAGGGCTACAAAACTCAAAGCTTGTGGCTCTCGCAACTTACCGACCTTTCGATTCGTCCTAGCTTGACTGCAAACCATGACGTCGATGTTGCGATCATCGGCGCTGGCTTCACCGGCTTGTGGACAGCCTATTACTTAAAGAAAAAATCTCCCGAGCTACGGGTAGCTATTATCGAGGCCGATATTGCTGGCTATGGTGCATCAGGGCGCAACGGAGGCTGGTTGATAGGGGAGCTCTCAGAGCAGGACTCCTATCTGGAAGATCTTTGGCCGCCAGACAAAGAACGTGCCCGGACCTTATTACACGCTATTCCGCACGAAGCGCAGCGGGTGATCCAAGAAGAAAACATCGCGTGTGATTTCAAACTTGGTGGAATGTTGTATGTTGCGGCGCGCTACCCCGAGCAGAAGCACTTCCTTCAAGCCTATGAGCGGGAATTACGCCAAAAAGGCTACACAGACGCCGATTTCAAGTGGCTTGATGCGCAGCAAACGGGTGAGAAGATCGGTATGGCTAACGCAAGTGGCGCCCTATACAGCCCGCATTGCGCCAGAATTCAGCCTGCCAAACTGGTAACGGGACTCGCTGCGGCTTGCGAGCGTTTGGGTGTCGAAATTTTTGAGCAGTCGCCAGCGACAGAGTGGGGCGATGGCAATGTTGTTTTGGCAAATGGTCATCGTATCGCGTGTCAGTGGGTGGTTCCTGCTCTGGAAGCGTATGGGGTCAGTATCGAAAAAGCACCCTTCAGCTGGATGCGCTATCAGCGACCCGTACAAAGCGCCATTATCGCAACAGAGCCTTTGAGCGAGGCTCTATGGCAAGAAATGGGGCTTCACCATGGTGAGGTGTTCAGTGATTTTTCACGAATCGTTACCTACGGCCAGCGCAGTGCCGATAATCGCTTCGTTTTCGGTGCGCGGGGCTCTTATCTATTTGGCGCAGCGCTGAAACACGATGCACGCCTCTCAGAGTCTGAAATCGCGTTTCGCCGAAACCTGCTGCAAACACTTTTCCCTCAGCTAGAGGGTGTTAAGGTCACGCATGCTTGGGGAGGGAACTTGGCGATCTCGCGCAAGTTCCGTCCACATATGTTACTCAATCGGGAGCATGGCTTCGCATTGAGCGCCGGGTATGGTGGCGAAGGGGTGGGGGCGACGAATCTCGCCGGCCGAACACTCTCGGATATGATTTTGGGTGTCGATTCGCCCGAAACACAGATGCCTTGGGTTGACCATAGCGGTACATTTGCGAACAGCAAGCGTTGGGAGCGCGAGCCGCTTCCTTGGCTTGGTTATCGGGCTCTTACCTCGATTTCTCTCTATGAAGATAAGCTCCTAAGTGCAGGCAAGGCGGACACAGCAAGGCGCAAATTTGCCGACACGGTGTATCGTCTGTTAGAGCGCAAGATGGCCTAGCCCCTAGCC
>NZ_LWFT01000783.1:0-17508 GCF_001635105.1 Oleiphilus sp. HI0079 | reverse complement strand
ACCCCGCATAGTCCTCACTATGCACAACGCGCTTAAGGCGCTCGATAACATCTTGAGAGCTGAGCTCTTTATCTCCAAAAATATGATGGAAATTGGATTGGAAGAAGCGACCTTCTGCCACTTCCCAATCAAACAAGCCCAGATTGGAGGCTTCGATCGCTTGGGTTAAACGTGTCTGACTTTTCACAAGCGCTTCGCTGACGGATTTGCGTAATGCAACCTGCTGATTCAACTGCGCATTCGCTTTTTCGAGTGCTTCTGTGCGTTGACGAATCTTTTGCTCGAGATCCTGCTCAGTACTCAACAATGCCGTATTGAGCCGATTCTTCTCATAGCGAAGCTGCGCTAAATCTTGCTCTGCGCCGCCTTTTACCCGCGGTAAGATAGACTTCTCGCCACGCTGAACCTGACCAAGACTCATCGCCAGTCCTAAAAACAGGAGATTCATTAAGGTCATCACCGAGCCCGCGGATGCGTTTAGAGCATTTAGCATCATTAGGTTAATGGCAACGAGCACGGGCACGCTTGCAGTCAACCAAATATAAAAACCAAAAGGCCTCGCCAACAAACAGTTGAGCAGACCAAGAAGTGAAAAAACAAAGATCGTACTGCTATCCAGAGCAGGAGCGTAGTACGAAGCAAGCGCCCATGTAAGCGAAATGACAGCAGGAAGTGCCGACTCTAGAACCAACCATTTTTCATCCAGCATTCGACGACTAAAAACGGCAACTAAAGGCACTCCAGCCAACAACACGACGGCCGCCAGCAAAAAGGAAAAAAGCGCATCCGTCGCTTGGGCTTCAAAATGCATTAACCAGACGAGCGCGGCCAACACCCAGACGCCATAAAATGAGACCCGCTCCAACACACTGAGTTGGGGCGCCGACCAAAGGCTTAAAACGGCTGGAAGTTTCACACTAAAGAGTCTGGTTAAGGTGATTATTATCGTCGTTGCAGTGTACTCCTTTTTGCCCCGCGATTCTAAAGAAAAGCCCGCAAACCTTCAGACTCAATGAGCAGGAATTAACCTGAACAAGCCATTGCGTCCTGATATACTCGTCTGCCCCGAAATCAAGAAACAACTGAATAGCTCAATGGATGTCTCCCACCTTCTGGATGGTCTAAATGACGCGCAGCGTGAGGCTGTCGCGGCGCCAATGCAAAACATGCTGGTACTTGCTGGTGCGGGTAGTGGTAAAACCCGCGTTCTCGTCCATCGCATTGCATGGTTGATGCAAATCGAAGGCATTAGCCCAAACTCAATTATGGCTGTTACCTTCACCAATAAGGCTGCGCGAGAAATGCGCGGACGAATTGAAGAGTTGCTAAATTTGTCTGGTAGAGGAATGTGGTTTGGCACTTTCCACGGAATCGCACACCGCTTTTTACGCGCCCATTACCGCGAAGCAGAACTGCCCGAGAATTTTCAAATTCTCGATTCCGATGACCAACTACGTATCGTCAAACGCTTGATGCGCGAACGAAATATTGATGAGTCCCGTTGCCCACCAAGACAAGTTGCCGGCTTCATAAACAGTCGCAAAGATGAAGGCGTTCGCGCGAAACACCTCCCCCCCGCAAAGAATCCTTTCGACAGGCAGCTCGCATCCCTTTATCTAGACTATGAAGAACAATGTCAGCAATCCGGGCTCGTCGACTTTGGTGAATTACTGCTTCGATCTCATGAAATCTGGTTAAACCACCCTGCTCTTTTGGCCCACTATCAAGACCGTTTCAGCTACTTGCTCGTCGATGAGTTTCAAGACACCAACACCGTACAATATGCATGGTTGAGAGTGCTCGCCGGGAATCGCATCCCTGTCATGGTCGTCGGCGATGATGACCAAAGTATTTATGGTTGGCGCGGCGCAAAGATTGAAAATATTCAACAGTTTGAAATCGATTTTTCTGGCAGCAGTATCGTTCGTTTGGAGCAAAACTATCGCTCGACCGGCAACATCTTAGAGGCCGCTAACGCACTCATAGCGAACAATGGCAGTCGCCTGGGCAAACAGCTTTGGACCGATGACAGCGAAGGCGAGCTTATCGATCTCTATGCTGGGTTCAATGAACAAGATGAAGCAAACTATATCGCAGATCGTATCACCGGCTGGGTTGACCAAGGGAACTTACGCCAAGACTGCGCCATACTCTACCGCTCTAACGCGCAGTCACGCGTTCTCGAAGAGTCTTTGATTCGGGCGCAAATACCATATCGCATCTATGGTGGACTCCGTTTCTACGATCGTCAGGAAATCCGTAATGCAATGGCATATATGCGTCTTGTACATTACCAACACGACGATGCCGCTTTTGAGCGAGTTGCCAACGTTCCTCCTCGCGGGCTCGGTGAAAAAGGCATGGCCTCAATTCGAGAGCGTGCGCGCGACGAAGGCTGCTCTCTCTGGCAAGCATGTGCCTATCTCCTCGAACAAGGCGCTTTAAAGGGTAAAGCCAAATCTTCGATGGCTCAGTTTATGGATTTCATTGAAGTGCTATCGAGCCAAGTTCACGAACTTTCGCTCAGCATGCTCTGCGAGACCGCCGTGAAAGATTCGGGCCTCATGGATTACCATGCCTCGGAAAAAGGCGAAAAGGGTCAGGCTCGTAAAGAAAACCTCGAAGAGCTCATTGGCTCAACACAAGACTACGAGCCAGAAGATGACGAGCAACCGATCTTGTCGCAGTTTATAGCTCAGGCTGCACTGGATGCAGGCGAACAGCAGGCGGCGGAGCACGAAGATAGTGTTCAATTGATGACCTTACACTCCGCGAAAGGGTTGGAGTTTCCATTGGTGTTTATGGTCGGTATGGAGGAAAACCTATTTCCGCACAGCATGTCGATGGAGGAGCCTGGACGGCTTGAAGAGGAACGTCGCCTTGCATACGTTGGCGTCACTCGCGCAAGGGAGAAGCTAGTGCTTACTTACGCCGAGTCACGAAGATTATATGGCGAAGAGAAGTTCAATCCTGTTTCCCGTTTTGTTCGCGAAATTCCAAGCAATACCATTCAGGAAGTACGTATTCGCAATACCGTATCGCGGCCGGTTTCTTTTGGCGCGAGCAGCCAGCAAATTCCAGGCGATGAAGCCCCCGCTTTTCAACTTGGCGAATTAGTTGCTCACCCAAAGTTTGGCGAAGGAACTGTTGTGAATTACGAGGGCCGCGGCCCTCACGCACGCATTCAAATTATGTTTCAAGAGCACGGCAATAAGTGGCTTGTGCTTTCCTACGCAAAACTTAGCAAGGTTTAAGATGACAAACCTAGCCCCAGAAGCTGAAATTGACAAAGAAAATGTGCGATCCGTACAACATCCGAACAATACAGCAAATAACAATAAAACGGCGCAAACTATGAATGTTGAAGCAGACTACATAAAGCGCTCAAATGAGCGCATTTCGGCACTGCAACAAGACGTTGCCGAGCGTGAACGAGCAACGCAAAACAAAGCGAAAGAGTTATTGGCGCGAGAGCAGCAGTTAGCAGAGCAACAATTGCTGTTAGAAAAGCGTGAGCAGATTTTCGAAACGCAGCGCCACCGCCAACGCTTGGCCAAACGAAACAAAGCTTCTTTAATTGCACCTCTGCTACTTATTACCTGCGTTGCAGCGGGCTATTTCGCCTATGAGCAGATAGACCAGCAGCGTCAGTATTTCCAACAAGTAAAAGTTGCCGAAGCGCACGTCGATAAGCTGTCGAGAGTACTAAACATTACGCAGGAGCGCATGGTGTCAAACACGAGTACTATTGAAGAACGAAATGCGCAGCTTGCACAAACGCAATCCAAGCTGGAGTCTCTAGAGGCGGAATTTTCCCGCCTTCAAAACGAAGCGCGTGCGACGAACGTGACCACATCAACACACACCAGAGCAAAACTTTTGGAACTACTCCTTTTTACACCGACGGCCGAGACTCAAGGGGCCAACCTGGAAATACTCCAACCGCCCTCGTCGGATTTACGATAAACCAAACGATCATGCAAGCGGCTTTCGCGTCCTTGCCAAAACTCAATCGACACTGGCTTGATTCGATAACCACCCCAGAATGAGGGCAAGGGAATCGAGCCCTGCTTAAACTTTTCAGCCGCCTCCCGGTACTTCTGTTCTAGAAATCCACGAGATTCAATCACGTCGCTTTGATCACTACACCAAGCGCCAATTTGACTGCCTCTTGGCCTTCCGGCGAAATATTTAAACGAGTCAACACTCGAAATTTTTTCGATGCTTCCCTCTATTCGAACCTGGCGGTTTAAAGGCAACCAAGGAAACAGCATCGCTACTTGTGCGTTGCCCTTAATCTCTTTTGCTTTGCGGCTGTTGTAGTTGGTGAAAAACACAAAGCCCTCATCGTCAAACAACTTTAGGAGTACTGTTCGAACGGATGGAAATCCATCAGCAGTCGCCGTTGCCAAACTAAAGGCGTTTGCGTCCTCAATGCCAGCCTCTTTCGCTTGCGCGTACCAAAGCTCGAATTGTTTGACCGGATTTAAATTCATGGAGGAATCATCGATTCCTTCACTCATATACTCTCTGCGATGATCGCCTATGTCCACACATCTACCCCAATGCTTGTTGTCTCGATATTACGCGTGAAATGCCCACAAAGATCAAGCCTTCCACTTGCGCGCGATAAAGTGATCGATCGACAAGCGCCCCGGACCGTAAAAAAACACACTCAAAAGCACCGCACCCCAGAAGTAATGATCATTCATGCCCGCGGGGCTAATATCTGGATAACTGATTGCAGCAACCGCATTCAAGATAAACAAACCGCCGGCCGCGACGCGCGTCCCTAAACCAAGGACAAGCAGGACAGGAAACAACAGCTCGGCACCTGTCGCCATATAGGCAGCCATTGTGGAAGGAATCAAAGGTACCGCGTACTCATAGGCAAACAAATCCAGCGTAGAACTCCAAGACGCAATCTTACTCATCCCAGCCGCCCAAAATACTTGAGCCATAGCCAATCGAAAAACAACCGATAAGCCGTCCTGCGCCTGGTTGATAATACGGATACCTCCAGATACAAATGATGCGATAGTCTCAGTCGTACTCATTTAAAACCTCCTATTACTCTGTCTCAGGTCGCTCGAATTACCGGCTTCACAAAGCAATCCAAGATTTATAAACAATGACAAGCTAGTGCTCAGCTGCTCAATGGCAAAGTCATCTTCTTTTTCACAGGCGATCAACGCGCGCTCAAAAGCCTGCTCCAGCGTCTGTGGTTGATCTGGTGTTTGACGAAAAGCTTTAAGTAAAAAGCGATCGATGCGATTGAGCGCTTTGGTCTCAACACGAAGGCCCGTCCGCCAAATCAACATGCATTCAGCGCCTTGATCGAGCTGGAAATTTTCCTCATTACGCCCTTCACGCGCGCGCTCATTGAACTGCCAGAGCTGGAAAATCGGATAATCGGAGTCAATCAACACGACGCTTGGGTGCAACATAAAGCGCGCGTCTGGGCTCGAACTCAACATCGATTGCAGATGGCTTGCATCGATTGCTTGCGCATCCTTGCAATGAAATGCCATGTGCCAGGCCCAATCGACAGAGACTAAATCCGGGATGTAGGGGTAGGCCGCCAGAGGTTTGAAATCGCGACAAAATTGAGAGAATTGCGCCCCGTAGTGATCTAAACTCCAAGATCTCGAAGGGTTCAATTTTATATATCGACGCGAAAGCGCATCAAAAAATGTGTCGCCCAAGGCCGTCTTCACTCTTGGAAAAATATCCCCCAATGCGGCAACAAGATTGCCCGTGACACTGCCCATGTAGATCTCGAATTGTTGCGTCGGACTGAGCCGCCCACTTGCTTGAATCAGCCGATCTGCTTCGTCTAACTGGCCGGAGTAAACGCCACGGATAAATGCGTCCTGGAGGTGTTCAAGCGACATCACGCGCAGCCTCCCAAAATACCGACGCTTTTTTCATCTCATCTAAAAGCACTGAGTACTCGGGAATATTAGTATCCCATTCAATCAAGGTCGGAACACGACCAAAACGCGCCAAAGCTGCCGCGTAGAGTGTCCAAACATTGTCATGCACCGAGGCTCCATGCGTGTCGAGTAAGTGCGAGCCCTGATCTTCAAAACCTGCCAAATGCAGCTCTCTTATCCGACATGCAGGAAGACGTGTGAGGTAATCAAAGGCATCAAAGTTGTGATTTTTTGCACTAACGTAAATATTGTTGAGGTCGCATAAAAGCAAACAGTCTGCTTGCTCTACAACCTCACATAAAAACTCAACTTCGCTGAGATAGCTTTCACCAAATTGCAGATAGCTCGACACATTCTCGATCAATATCTGCCGACCCAAGCGCTCTTGCACCTGCTGTATTCGCTCTGCAATATGTCGCGCAGCAAGCTCGGTATATGGCATTGGAAAAAGGTCATGACCGTGAATGCCCGAGGCGCTGCTCCAGCACAAATGGTCGGAAACAAGCTGCGGATCGAATTGCTTTACCAAACGGGCCAAGCGCTGAAGATAATCCTCGTTTAGCGGGTCGGTTGATCCTAAAGACAAACCAACACCATGAAAACTCAATGGAAAACGTTCGGCTATCTGCCCCAAATAATATAGCGGCATGCCGCCATCACCGAGATAGTTATCGGTCAATGCCTCAAACCACTCTGGACTGATACTAGAGCTGGAATCAGGATTAGAATCAGAAGTGAGAATATCCTGATAATGTTTCGCGCGTAGACCGAGTCCTAAGCCCTCTAGCTTTTGATCTGATACTTTCGAACCCATAGACCCGACCCCGCGCCAAAGCAGTACTTACTTAACTTTGCCGCCTACAATTTTTTTGCACGTTCCTTCTGGCACATACACCCACTCTTCTGGATCGCCATCGGTCGCAGCTTGGCCTGCACAGCTGTGCTTGCTAGTACCACAATCGTTCATGCCTGCTTTCGCGATACCCTGACATTTCTCGAAACCCGGCTTGCCTGCAAGTGCATCTGAAGATGCGCCCATTACGCCTAAAGTTACTAAGCCTGCAATTGTTGATTTAGTGAGTTTGCTTACTGTTGTCATCTCTTGATCCTCTCAAAGTTATTTGTTTTGGAATGCGCTATTTTTTAACACAGTCGCAAGTAGAGACTCGGCGCTTTGCGAGAAGTTCATATTTTTTTTGTTTTTGCATCACAGGCACAAGCAATTCAGAAGACGAACTAAAGCTTTTACTTATGCCTTTTCTACAACAAGATCTGACGTTAGATCGGGAGTAAGCGATCCGTTACACTTTCCTGATACTCGTGCATAATGACTCTGCATCCATCATAGAGTTCTCAAAGAGAGAAGAGCCATACATGATTATATCCATTCCGCAATTGATTCAGGAAGCGCGAACCAACTTAAATTGCGCAACCGCCAGTGAATGCCTGAATGACCTTCCTAAGAAGGCGATCATCATTGATGTCAGGGAACCTGGTGAAGTAGCTGAAGTAAGCGCTCCCAAGTCCGTCAATATTCCTCGCGGCGTAATTGAAATGAAAATTGGAGAGCACGCTTGCTCAGCAGACACGCCGATCTATATTCATTGTTCCACTGGAGCACGTGCGACACTGGCCGCCGAGCAACTTCAAAGAGTGGGCTATACCAACGTAATAGTCATTACCTGCGCTCTTGATCAAGTCTTGTCCGCACAAGCAGACAATTAATTCAAACCGTACATTCTCAGTAAAACGAGGTAGAGATTTTATGAGCCCCCCGATTGTAATCGACTACTACACTGATCTGCTTTGCGTCTGGGCTTGGATTGCTCAGCGTCGACTGGACGAACTACATGAACAATTTGGTGACCAGATTGCCATCAACCACTATTACATTGATCTTTTTGGTGACGTCGCTAAGAGAATAGAGCTGCAATGGACGGAGCGAGGCAGTTATGAAGGATTTGCTCAACACGTAATGCATGCAGTGCAACCATACGACAATGCGACAGTTAACGACCGTCTCTGGACAGAAGTTCGACCAAGCACTTCTGCTAATGCACATATGTTTATCAAAGCGATTTCACTCAGCTATGGACAAGACAAGGCAAAGGCCTTCGCTTTGACGCTAAGGCAAGCTTTCTTTATGCAAGCGTTAGATATATCTCAGATACCCGTTTTGCTGGAGATCGCAAAACAACACGGGCTGGAGGTCAACCGACTAAGAACGAGCATAGATAACGGCACAGCGTTAGCAATGCTACTCTCTGACTATCGAAAGGCGAGCCAACAAAATATCGCGGGAAGCCCAAGTTTTGTTATGAACAACAATCGACAAGTACTATACGGTAATGTTGGGTATCGGGTACTGCACGCTAATGTTGAGGAGCTTTTGAAAAATCCGGAGCACGAAGCTAGCTGGTGTTGATGTAGAGTTCTCACACTCAACTGCCGCAAAAAGCCTTATCCTCCAACAGATCAAAATACACTGCTCGCCCCTTATGGCGTAGTCAGTATCGTAGACCGACACCTATGAGGAGGAGGTTCCTAGAGGAAATAAAGAATCTGCACTGAAATGGGGCTCGTGTGACCGTTTTTCGATGATTTAATAGCTTGAATTCAAAGGCGTGCATGACGAAAATACGCGATCAAGGAGTAGTATCATGACATCACTTATTTTCGTGCATGGATTTTGGACAACCCCCCGTATATGGGAACAGTATCAGAATTATTTTCATGCGCTTGGCTATCAGACGAAAGCGCTTGCACTGCCCCAGCATTTTTCTCGAAACCAGCCGCAACATCCCGAAGGTCTGAGTCTTGTTGACTACTTGGATTATCTAGAAGAAGAGTTTCGCGCCATCGCTATCAATGGTGGCAAAATCGTTGTCGCTGGTCACGGTATGGGTGCCGTTTTGGCGCTTCAGTTGGCTATGCGTGTTGATCCTGACGCATTACTGCTCCTTTCGCCCGAGGCGCCTTCTCCTATCGGTTCCGCACTTCCTCCAGCCCGAGCGCTTGTTGATACATGCACTACCCCCTTCTTTTGGAAACGGGGTATTAAGCCGACATTCCGCGCGGCACGAAATCTTCTGTTCAATAAACTCAATGATGAGACGGCGAAGAAATTCTATGGGTATCTCTGTTACGAATCAGGCCTAGCCATTCATCAGACCTGGTTTTGGTACCTTAATACTAAATCGAGTGCATCTATAGAGCGCGAAAAAATCTCCTGCCCCATCATGACCATCGCCGGTAGCGATGATCAATATTGCTCACCAAGAGTTGCACGACGTCTGGCTCGCCATCTTGGCCAGGGCCGTCACTTTCATCGTTTACAGGGCTTTGGGCATATGCTGCCTTTAGAAGACAAGAGCTTCACCGCTGCTAGGCAAATACACGTTTGGCTTTGTTGGCAGCTAGGGATGCAAAGCAACCCTAGCAATCAGCATCAGGGCTTAAATACAGCGACTGTATAACCCATGCCTTTCAGGTGGCTTGCATGCAGCTGGCTCATGGTGCCTTTCTCACAATAGATCAAGTAGCGCTGGGACTTATCCAAGCGCTCTACCTCACTCATTAACTCATAAAACGGGATGTGCACGATCTCGTTATTTGTCAGCGTCAATGGTGCTTTTATTAGCTCCTCAGCGCCTCGAATATCAATCACCACATCGCCAACATGAGGCAGATTTGTCACCTCGACATCGACGATGTTTTTCTGCTGTCGCATGACCTGATCAATCTTCATAAAATATGCGTCTTCAACCGCTTGCTTGAGCACGTCAAAATCGAATTTCGATTCTTCCTCCAAGACGCGATCCAGCTTCGCACAGGTTGTTGGGCGATCTGAAATCACACCGCAGTATTCAGGCATATTTTTCGCAAACTCTTCCGTCCCAATGTCGGTCGAAAGACGAATAATATCCTGCTTATCCATGGTAATCAGCGGACGTAGCACCAGCGTTTCACACACCTTATCAATTACGTTCAGATTAGTGATTGTCTGGCTCGACACCTGAGAAACCGACTCTCCGGTAACAAGCGCTTGAATATTCAGTTGATCCGCCACCTCTTGTGCCGCGCGCATCATCATCCGCTTCAGTATCACCCCCATGTGGGAGTGATTAACATTCTTCAGAATCTCGGCGACCACGCCTTCAAACGGCACCGTCACAAACTGAACACGATGTGAACGACCATATTTTTCCCAAAGATACAGCGAAACCTGCTTCACGCCGATTTCGTGCGCATCTCCGCCGAGATTGAAAAAACAGAAGTGCGTTTTCAAACCGCGCTTCATCGTCAAATAGCTGGATACCGTCGAATCAAATCCGCCAGAAATTAGGGACAACACCGGTTCTTGCGTGCCAATAGGGAAACCACCCAAGCCCTCATACCGTTCGGCAATGGCATACAAGGTTTGGTCACGTATTTCGAGCTTGATCGCCACATCCGGCTCTCTTAATTCCACTCGAGATGCTTTGGTGTTCTGAAGAAAGGCACCGCCAAGATAACGTTCTAGATCCGTAGATGCGAAGCTGTGCTGCCCTGCGCGCTTCACGCGAACCACAAAGCTCTTCCCGCTTACTTGATCGCCATAAGTTTTAATACAGATGTCTGCAATATCTTCAAAACGATCGTCAATCCCTTCAAGTTCATGGCTCTCTACTTTAAGAATATTTGCGATCCCCGGAATGCGCTGCAAGGCAGCGATCAGTTTTGGCTCATCTGCCGCGTAGTCCGGCAGTAAACGCACCTCGATCTTATCCCAAAAACCTTGCACTTTAGCGCCATCGGTTTCTTTTGATAGAACAACCTGTACGTTTTGACGTAGCTGTTTTACCAAGCGTTGGCGCACGGGTTTGCTCTTGATGGTGATTTCTGGAAAAAGTTTGACGATAAATTTCATGGCAGCTCTCAAACCAAATTTTTTAGGCGGCGTATTCTATATGAAATAAAGATCAAAGTTGCGCCAATTTACACTTCTTCACTCGCGCGTGCCGCTATACTGAGAGAGATCATGCAGCAAACGTAGTATTGGAGACAAATAATGACAAAGAAAGGAATAGACGCTCGTGTAACGCCAAAAGGCAGTATGGACATACTGTCACGGCACGAGGTCAGTCTGCTGCGCAACAAAAAAAACAGGCACCTTCAAGAAACTTTTCGACGCTGCGCACTCGCGGTGCTGAATTCCGGTTCGATTAGCGATGACGGCGAGAGCCTGCTAAAAGCCTACAAGAATTTCGCTATTCAGGTTATTCAGCAGCCTCGTGGCATTAAACTAGACATAAAAAGCGCGCCTGAAAACGCCTTTGTTGACGGAGATATGATTCAGGGCATCAACAATCATTTGTTTTCAGTCGTGCGCGACATTATCTATACCGAGAATGTCCTGATCAAAAACAACAACCTGAATCTAAAATACTCAGAACACATTACCAACTTTATTTTCCATCTATTGCGCAACGCGAACCTTCTAAAAACCAACTGCGAGACAGACATCGTGGTCTGCTGGGGCGGGCATTCGATCGGTCGAACCGAATACGATTACACCAAAGAGGTGGGCTATCAGCTTGGGCTGCGCGCACTGAATATTTGCACTGGCTGCGGACCCGGAGCGATGAAAGGCCCAATGAAGGGAGCAGCCGTTGGCCATGCAAAACAGCGTCATGCCCTTGGTCGCTACATAGGCGTCACCGAACCGGGCATTATCGCGGCAGAATCGCCTAACCCAATCGTAAATGAGTTGACCATTTTGCCCGACATCGAAAAACGACTCGAAGCGTTTGTGCGCTTGGGACATGCAATCATCGTATTTCCCGGTGGTGTTGGAACGGCAGAAGAGATTCTCTATATTCTGGGCGTACTCTTACACCCAAAAAACCGCGATATGCCTTTCCCCTTGGTTTTCAGTGGCCCCGCGTCAAGCAAGGACTACTTCGAGATGATCGATGCCTTCATCGGAAAAACATTGGGAAAAGAAGCGCAAAGTCGCTACAAAATCATTATTGATGATCCTGTTGCGGTCGCCAAGTATGTAAAAACACACTTAGAAGAAGTCAAAGCATACCGACGCAAACGCCGAGACGCCTTTTATTACAACTGGCTGTTAAAAATTGATCCAATCTTTCAGCAACCTTTCGAGCCGACCCATGAACTCATGGCTAGTCTAGACCTGAGCAAAGACCAAGAGCCCCATTGTCTCGCCGCCAATTTACGCCGAGCATTTTCGGGAATTGTTGCCGGTAACGTGAAGGCCAAAGGTGTTCAGCAAATAAAAGAAAAAGGCCCTTTCGAGATCAAAGGAGATGAACACATACTGGGGCCGATGGATACGCTGCTCCGCGCTTTCGTCGAGCAAGGGCGGATGAAGCTGCCGGGCTCTCAATATGAGCCTTGTTATACCATCGTGAAGTAGCTCAAGAAAAAGCCGAAACGTCGTGTTTCGGCTTTTTCACATTTTTAGCAACACAAAAAGAATTCTACTTAAGTGAGCTGTAGTACTCCGCTAAGTTTTCGATGTCCGCATCAGACAGCCCTGCTGCTTGCGCTTGCATGATCGCAGCCATACCACCAGTGCGTTGCTTCGCCTTGTAAGCCTTCAACGAAGAAACTAGATATTCCTTGTTCTGACCCGCCAAATTCGGATAGGTCTTAATCGCCGCCATACCATTCGCACCATGACATGCTGCGCAAACCGCAGACTTCGCTTTGCCTGCTGCCGCATCGCCTGCAATAGCAGTGCTGGCACCGAAAGCCATGCACATGGCAGATAATAGGATCGCTTTCTTCAACATCTTGTTTCTCCATTTTGATCAGAACTGGCGAAGACATGGCTCCGCCGCTTCAGCGTTCAGTTTAGCAGAGACCTTAAAAAACCAAAGGTTTTTCGGTTCAGAGCAGACTATCGATATTATTTAAAACGTCGTCCTCAATACATCAGATTACTTTTTATTCGATCTGGCGCGCATTTTCCGGATCGCACATTTCGCTTTAGAGCGCTTTGCGATAGCATGCCTTACGAAAATAAAAACTGCGAGATTGATCAATATGTTACGTGTCTTATCGAGTCTGCTGTTCTTGTTCGCTTTGAGCACCTCCGCTGCCGCAAACAGCCTTCAACCACTTACCATGTGTGTATTCGACTTTGTCGGCCATGACGGACCAATTCACAAGGAAATGAAGGAATACAAAATCGACGCCGTTAGATGGGGCGTAGATCTTCAGTTCAAGGTATATACTGATGACCGTGTTGCTTCGGAAGAGTTTAAAAACGGCGTCTGCGACATGCTCAACCTGCCAGGTATTCGCGCAAGGGAATACAACAAGTTTACGGGCAGCATTAACGCCGTTGGTGCACTGCCAACCTACGACCACTTGGCGATTGTTGTTAAGTCACTCAGCAGCCCGGGCGCATCCAAACTGATGCGAAATGGTGAGTACGAGATTATCGGTATTGGTCCAATTGGCGCCATTTTCCTATTCGTAAATGACAAATCTATTCAGAACCCTGAAGACATGGCCGGTAAACGCGTTACCGTTTTGGATAACGCACCAGAAACCGAATATCTTGCAACACGCATTGGCATGACCCCAGTGTCCTCTAGCATCGCGAACGCGCTTCAGAAATTTAACAACAAAGCGGTCGATATCACAGGTGCTCCAGGCCTCGCGTACGAGCCTATGGAAATGTACAAAGGATTAGAGCCATCCGGCGGCATTATTAAGTGGCCTAGCTTACAGATCACGATGCAACTTATCGTTCGCTGGGAAAAGGTACCTGAAGGCTTTGCACAAAACTCGCGTGAACTCATGGCCAGCAAATACAAGGATCAGATTCGCAAAATTGTGGATAGCGAGTTAACCATTCCAGAAAAATATTGGATAGACATCAATGATAAGACCAAAGATAACTGGAACGAGTTATTCCGTGAAAGCCGCATCGCATTGCGCGACAAAGGTGTCTATGACGGAAAAGCGCTTACCCTATTCCGCAAGGTACGCTGCAAAATTGACCCTGCGTTAGCGGAATGTACATCGAAAGATCGCGAATAGCGTTTCTAGAAATAGGCCTCTCGACAGACAAAGAGCCTCATTCGAGGCTCTTTCAAGAAAGTAGGACATTCAACGCAAGCCGTGTTTAATTAGAGAATACGCTGCCAGTAACCAACATCAATCCATTGATCAAACTTACGGCCGACTTGGCTCAAGTGTGCCACTTTCTTCATCTCGAACTTTTCATGTAAAGCGATACTACGATCGTTGGGCAGAGCAATACCCGCGAGAGCAACATGAACGTCCGACGCCTCCAGAGCTTCAAAAAGCGCTGAATATAACAGCGAACCAACCCCACGCAGAGCAATTTTCTGCTCAAGATATACGCTCACCTCAACCGAGTGGCGATATGCAGAGCGCTCGCGCCACGGAGCCGCATAAGCATAGCCAATCACTCGACCATCGATCTCAGCAACGAGCCAAGGAAGACTGTTCGCAAATACCTGTTCAAGGCGTTGCGCAATGTCTTTGCTGCTGACGCTTTCCTCTTCAAACGTGATGATCGTGTGGTCGACGTAATAGTTGTAGATCTCACTGATCGCATGCGCATCCTCTAAGGTGGCGCTGCGACAAATTAGCGATGCGGACATAACACGGCAGTCCTTTTAATACTTAAGGCTTATGGACTGTAAACAGATGGCTTTGGACGCCGCTCTCGGCAAACTCAAGTAGCACTGGCACCTCTTCACCCTCTTGCAATGCGCGAGTTAGACCAATCAACATGATGTGCTTACCTTGCGGCTTAAGTTCAACCGTTTCACCTGCCGAAAATGCGATGCTCTCAATAGGGCGCATGCTCATCATACCGTTTTCCATCGTGGTCTCATGGATTTCAGCCTTGGTCGCGATCTCAGTTTTAACTGACATCAGTCGATCTTTCGCATCACTCGTAATGTGAGCATATGCAGCGGTCATCCCTGCATTCGGCGGCATTAATCTTATCCATGCATTCTCTAACTTTGGCTGCGCCAAGGCGACGTTCGCCCCTGCCAACATCGCACAACCCAACATCACCGTTATTACTCGATTCAGCATTATCTCTCGTCCTATTTTTCCGCTTTATTATGGGGGTGCTTATCGTATCGGAGTTGCCTCGCACTATTGTCGATAGAGCATTCGCCATCATTCAACCAGCTACCCGCCTCTTCTCGAAGTATCGTCATTAACGCTTCAATATGTTCAGGCCGGTCATTCAGCGCTGGTATATATTCAAAGCGCTCACCACCAGACTCCATAAAGTACTCTTTATTTTCTCCTGCAATCTCTTCGAGCGTTTCCAAACAGTCTGCGGAAAAGCCCGGACAAATAACCTGAACTGATTTCACGCCCTGGTCAGGCAAGGCCTTCATCGTTTGATCAAGATAAGGATGCAGCCACTGAGCCTTTCCGAAACGAGATTGAAAACACGTCATATACTCGTCTTCGTTAAGGCCAAGGCGTGTCACTAACAAGCGTGTCGTAACATGGCACTGGCAGTGATAAGGATCGCCCTTCAACAAGAATTGCTGCGGTACACCATGATAGGAAAGAACCAATTTATCGGCTCGTCCATGCACTTGCCAATGCTGTTCAACGCTCTGAGCAAGCGCCTCGATGTAACCAGGATGCGTGTGATAACTGCCAATATAACGAAAATGTGGCAACCATCGGCGCTGGGTAAAATCTGCTGCTAGCGCGTCAAACACAGAGCCCGTTGTGCTCCCCGAATATTGCGGATACAGCGGCAAAACGATCATTTTCCGACAACCCTCGCTGAGCATATCATCGACGACATTGCTCACACTTGGCTCCCCATAGCGCATCGCTAGCTCGACCTGAATATGCGCCCCGTATTCAGCGCGCATCCGTTCTCGAATAGCGTGGGTCTGATCCAGCGCATGCAACATTAACGGAGAGCCTTGCTCCGTCCAAACCTCAGCATAGGCTGCCGCAGATTTCTTCGGCCTGATCCGCAGAATGATTCCATGCAGAATGATCATCCATAGCAATCGGGGGATTTCTACCACTCGCGGATCAGATAAAAACTCAGCCAGGTACGTTCTCAAAGCTTTTGCGGTAGGCGCCTCAGGCGTACCAAGATTGACTAGCAATACGCCCAGTTTGTCTGCTTGTTTGTGCGAAAAATCTTCAAAGCCTTTGTAGGCCATTATCCATCCTCTTTGCCAAATTGCTTCAGTCTGGCCCAAGCCATCCCCAAATACTCATGCCACGCGGCTTCGGTCAACTGCAGATGACGCGCCCTTGGCAACCAGTCTCTCCAGTACGTCGGACGCTGTCCGGCGGTTTCATAGTTCGCTGGAGCAGCAATGGGTTTAAGACCCTGTTGCGAGAATATCGCTATGGCCCGAGTCATATGCAGCGCCGATGTCACTAAAGCGAAAGACTTTGTTTTCAGGAGTGCTTCCCATGCTAGCGCTTCTTCTCGCGTATCTCGGGCTTCTGACGCAAGTAATATGTCTTGAGAATCAACCCCAAGTAGCTGAGCGACCTCTGCCGCAACCTCAGCATGACTTCTCGAATCGTAGCCGCCATACCCTGACAGCAACAACTTAGCACCTGGGTTCTGACGATATACTTGAATACCCGCCACCAAGCGCGAAAGCCCCGTTCGGTTCATTTGGCTTAACGTTGGAATCCGCGGATCAGTATGATGGCCAGAACCGAGCACTACCACATACGACACAGGCTGCTGCGCATATTTTGGATATTTGAATTCCAAAGGCTGGGCAATGGCATTCGCAATAGGTTGAACAGAAAGAAGGTAAAGCGCGATCAACGCAAAACACAGACAGCTCGCCGCAAGCCGTTTCGATTTTCTATAAAAAAGCCCTGCACTGAGAACAAGCAGAAACAGCACGATCGGTATTGGCATCAACAACCCACCGATCAACTTTTTTAAGCCAAATAACACAGTTAGCGAACAACTTTAAAATTCGCCATGGCATAAAGCTCGCCTTGTTCATCTCGCACTTGCACTGACCACTCTCCGGTCATGTGTTGGTCAATAAACTTACTCGAGTAACTTCCCTGATCTTTCGATGTCACCGGAATTCGGACACGCGCATAGCGCTTATCGCCTCGATGCCACTCGTGATAGAGCGTAACACCTTCGATATCCTGCAGCTGCGTGTGCAACACAACCTTGATCAAGTCTTCGCCATTCATGGGCACTTCATAACCTAAAATATTGTCTGGCTGACGCTTTGCATCTACATTGCTTGCCAACGTAGCGGCACGAATCCCGGGGTGCAAGGTTGTCACTGAAGAAACAGGTGTCATGGAGTCATTGTTACTTAACGAGGCTGCACGAGGCGCTTCCGATGGAGCGCTCTTGGTTACTTCTGCGCCTTGCGTTACTGGCGCTGATGATGCTTCTGAGATGTCATCCTGCTGACCAGCAACCACTGCGACGCGTTGTTTCTCTGGAGCACTATCAAAACCCGCGACCTCCTCAACGGAAGCGACAACCGCATTGGTTTGAGGTGCTTGTATCGAACGCACAAGTTCTTGTTCG
>NZ_LWFT01000782.1:0-921 GCF_001635105.1 Oleiphilus sp. HI0079 | reverse complement strand
ATCTACATCAAGGTCGTTTGCGACCTGCTTTAATTGGCCCACCGCTGTTAGATAAGGCACGATAAATCGCGTGGTGGGTCGGGCATTAATATTATTGCCGATGAACCAGTTGACCAAACCGTAGTGAAATTCAAGGTTAGTAGAGAGGTCTTTGCCTTCAAGTTTGGTGACACGCAAAATTTCAGACAGCCGCTGATAGCTTTCCATTCGGCTGTTGCCGACCGTGAGCAACAGTGCAACGTTGCTATCGTAGGCGCCGGCTAGATGATAGGTCATGAATACGTCTGTATCAGGGTTATGCAAACTGATGCCCTGATCATCTCGAATCTCGCCTTCAAGAGGATTAGACCAGTGTTTAATCACTCCGCCAGCATGCGGTGCAAGCGCGTCATTTGTCGCGTTTAAGCGCGCCTCAACAGAGGCATTAAAACGAGGAACTCTAGTCGGCTTTGGTAGTCGTTTGCCGTGTGCTGCAAGAAGAACCATGGCTTCCACTAGTGACGTGACAACAAAGTGTTCATTGTCGTTCTCTGGGTTGGCGAAGCGCAAACTGTAGCAGAGCTCGGTTACGCGGTGCTCAACTTGAATGCGTGTGTTCATTTCCATGAAGAAGTGCTTGTCGCGATCAACGATGCATTCAAATGTTGAGACGTTGTCTAGGCCGACGGCCTCGCCGAAGCGCTCCGCTTCTTGTTCCATCGCCTCCAGCGTTTTAATGTCCTGGCTCAATACTTTTACTTCTGCATCACGGCCGGCTTTTACCGCATGGGCAAGTGCGTTTTGCAAATCCTCAGCCGTAACCGAGACTTCCAAAAGCTTTTGCTCGTGCATCTGTAATGAGCAGTCGCGGCCGCCCAGAGCCAGAGTCCACTCGCCATTGCCGATTACCTGAATTTCTTGGTGGCGTGTCGTCTCGATATT
>NZ_LWFT01000781.1:0-396 GCF_001635105.1 Oleiphilus sp. HI0079 | reverse complement strand
TTCTTGAAAAAAATGACTCACGATTTGTTTGCCAACGCCAAAACAGCCTCTGCAGCTTCAGAGCTGGCGTTTTTCTTCAACGATTCATGCAGCAGGGAGAAATCGGACTGCAAGCTTTTCTCCATGCTCACGGGAAGGCGTTCAAGCACCGCTGCTGAAATGTTTGAAACAGTTGCATCATCCTGAAGCAACTCAGGAACAAGCTCTTTACCTGCCAATAAATTAGGCAGCGCAACATAAGGGGTTTTAATAAGCCGCTGCATAACCCAATAAGTGAGCTTATTTAGTCGATACGCCACAACCATCGGACGCTTCATTAACATGCATTCCAATGTCGCTGTCCCTGAGGCGAGCAAGACGACATTTGAAGCAGCCATTACCTCACGAGAACGACCG
>NZ_LWFT01000780.1:0-1462 GCF_001635105.1 Oleiphilus sp. HI0079 | reverse complement strand
CGAGATCGATCAAGAAAACAGCCTGTCAAAAGCAGAAATCAAAGGCTCGCAAACTGGGGCGCCAATCGCTGTCTGGATAGGCGAGCAAGCGCTTTCCGAGGGGCAGAAAATCCGGCTGAGAGTAACCGCACGCGACGTCAGTATTAGTCGGTTCCCAAACACCGAACAGAGTATCTTGAACGTCCTGCCAGCTAGAATAAAAAACATCAAACACACAAGCGAAAGTCACTCCGTGCGCATCAAGCTCGCTATTGGAGACAATACGCTTCATGCGCTCATCACCAAACGTTCGTTAAAAAAGCTGAACTTGAAGATTGACCAAGAGGTCTGGGCACAAGTAAAAGCACTGTCTATTTTTGACTAGTGACAGTTTGCAGCTTTCCGGATTCTAGACTAGCTTCCTAACCACTTATCGTTGATTGGAGCCTGCTACATGGCCATTACGGAAGCACAGAAAAAGCTCGTTCAAGCCAGCTTTGCGAAAGTCGAGCCTATTGCAGATGCCGCAGCCGAAATCTTCTACAACAAGCTTTTTACCTATGACCCGTCCTTAAAGCCTTTGTTCAAACACGACATGAAGGGTCAGGGTAAGAAATTGATGACGGCGCTTAAGCTTGCAGTAAAGTCCCTTGATGATCTCGATGCGCTTGTTCCAGTGCTTGAAAACATGGCAGTGAAACATGTTAGCTATGGTGTAAAGGTGGATGACTACACGCCTGTCGGAAATGCGCTGATTAATACACTCGCCGAGGGGCTCGGTGATGATTTTACGCCAGACTGTAAAGCCGCATGGGTTGAAGTATATAAAACCATTGCAATCGTTATGCGCTCAAAAGCCTATCCTGACTTTGACCCGAACACCTATCAAAACACCAAGCAATATGTACATTAACCAGTGATGGTGTAAGCTCATTGCGTACTCAATAACAAAAAATACAATCGCGTATGCCAACCGACATCATCGATACCATCATTGGCTGGTATCAAGAGCCCTTGTTTATTCAGTTTCCCGTCATCACTTTTGCGATTGGCATTGGCGTTTTCGTCTTGCTCGCCGCACCATGGACCGTACTCGCGTGGTTAGATCCTGAATGGGCCAAACCTTATCGGGTGCAAAACAAAGACTTTGAAGTCAGCACGTTTTTAGGTAAAAACATCACGTTGATCGTTTTCAACTCCCTATTAGTGTTCACGCTGCTTGTATTGGCCTGGCCCTTAGCTCGTCTAACTGGCATTCACGCAGGCGAAGTGCCTCACTGGACAACCTTCGTCTGGCAAATTGCTTTTTTTATCGTCTTGGATGATTTTCTGTACTACTGGATGCATCGAACGATGCATGAAAATAAGTGGCTGCTAAAGAATGTGCATTCTGTACATCATCAGGTTAGAACACCTTATGCATTGGCTGGTAACTACTTTCACTGGGTTGAGCTAGCATTAACTGCCGGCATTGCACTGATTG
>NZ_LWFT01000779.1:0-744 GCF_001635105.1 Oleiphilus sp. HI0079 | reverse complement strand
ATCACCGATTCGTTCGAGATCGGCAACCATCTTAACCGTGGAAATAACCAAGCGAAGATCGCTGGCAGCGGGCTGTCTTCGAGCAATGATTTGTGTACATTCCTCATCGATCATCCGCTCCATATCGTCGACGTTTTTCTCTGTATCTCGAACACTCTCGGCAAGCGCCGTGTCAGATTCCAAGAGAGACTCCACGGCGTCGGTGATTTGTCTTTGGACCAGGCCGCCCATCTCGAGAAAGTGGCTGCGCAACTCACTCAGGTTCTGATTGAACTGTTGTGAGATATGCTGGTTGTGTGACTCATGTGTTGGTGAGCTCATTATGTATCCCCTTATCTATCGTCCGTGAAATTAACCGTAACGGCCTGTGATGTAGTCTTCTGTCTGTTTCTTACTCGGGTTTGTGAACAGTTGGTCTGTATTACCAAACTCGATCAAATCGCCCATATACATGAATGCGGTGTAGTCAGAAACACGTGCAGCCTGCTGCATGTTGTGGGTAACGATAACAATAGTATAGTCATCCTTAAGCTGATGAATAAGCTCTTCAATCTTCAGTGTTGAGAGTGGATCAAGGGCTGAAGCCGGCTCATCGAGCAGCAATACCTCTGGTTTTACAGCAACCGTACGCGCGATAACCAAACGCTGTTGCTGACCGCCAGACAGACCGAGCGCGCTGTCGTTTAGGCGATCTTTTACTTCGTCCCAAAGCGCGGCTGAGCGCAATGACCATTCGACCGTCTC
>NZ_LWFT01000778.1:0-1376 GCF_001635105.1 Oleiphilus sp. HI0079 | reverse complement strand
GAAAGCGATCGATAACGTGGCAAGTTCCTCTAAAAAAGTAGGCATGTTGGATTTAGCAGTAACGACGACTTACCCTTTCCGTGAAGGCACGACCTTTGAAGAGCATGCTCACCACGACAGCGAAGAGAGCGAACACGGACACCACGACGAACCGCATGCGGATGATCATGCCGAGCATTCGAAAACAAACGAGGAACATGAAGCGCACCATGGCGGCTTGATCGATCGCTTTCTCTCGCTGTTCAGCTCAGGACACCATGACCATGAAGACGATCACCACGATGAACACGAAGACGAACATGATGAAGAACACGCAGACCATGAGGCGCACCTTCACGATGGGGTCGATCCTCACGCGTGGTTAGACCCGGAAAACGCAAAACAATGGGTAACGGAGATCTCCCGCGTACTGTCTGAGCAAGACCCAGAGAATGCAACAACGTATCAAGCGAATGCGAGCACCGCGATCGTGGCGCTTGACCAGCTGATTGAACAAACACAAGCAGAAGTCAGCAAGCTTGGAGATCTTCGATTTGTGGTGTTTCATGACGCGTATCAATACTTTGAGAGGCGTTTTGATATTGCAGCGGCAGGCTCTATTTCACTGGGCGACGCGGAAGACCCAAGCCCTGCGCGGATAACCGAAATTCGAAATACGGTTCAAACGCTAGGCGTTACCTGTGTGTTCGCCGAGCCGCAGTTTAATGAAGGTTTGGTGAAAAACATCTTCGCAGATTCCGCCGTCACACGAATTGGTGTTATGGATCCTTTAGGCGCAGACATTGCGACGGGTAAAGCACACTATTCTGGCCTGATTCTCGGTATGAGCGCCAGTTTAGCGGATTGCATAAAATAGCGGCAGCAGCCCTAGGTGGATCAGCCATCTAGGGCTCTCTCTGCGCGGGGATCGACGAACAAACCTCTATCGAAGTGAGGTATGCTGGCTTATCAACACCTCAACACTTGGAAACAACAGCGTATTCGTTCAGCTCTCAGATAACACAAGATGATTCAAGGGTTTGCATTGGCAAGCCAACGTGTACCCTGCCGATTTTTCGTCAGAGGTAATGCCGGGTACAGAGTTGGGTATCGACACTGCCTCGCCCTCTTCGATTTTCAGCTTACACGAACCACAGGTACCGGAAGAACATGCATGTGGCAACTGGATCCGAGCCGCTTTGGCAACCTCGAGTACAGTCTGATTCGATGCCACAGATAAGGAATGTGTCTGCCCATCCGCAAGCGCCACATCAACTTTATGCAACGGCCCCTTCGCCTCGGTAAGCGATGACACAAACTGCTCGATATGTATCTGCTCTCGCGCGATATTCCGCTCGGCTAACACGTCAAGCGCAAGGTCCTTCAAGCCCGCCGGC
>NZ_LWFT01000777.1:0-1021 GCF_001635105.1 Oleiphilus sp. HI0079 | reverse complement strand
AGGACGAAAGCACTGAGCTAGGTGTTAATGACCTTGTCGACATGCCTGCTCAGCAATGGATGCGGGTCACACGTTCCATGCCCGGCTACGGTTTCAGTTCGCGACCACTCTGGTTTTCAATCACGGTTGAAAACACGCTCCCCAAAGAGCAATCCTTCTATCTCGAAATCGATTACGCCGCATTGGATCACATCGAGTTTTACAGCATCACAGAAGATGGTCGGCGCTCGTCCTATATTGCCGGAGATCGATATCCCTATTATGAGCGACCAATCCACTATCCGAGTTTTTTATTCCCCTTCTCAATCGAGGCGAAGAAAACGTCTCGCCTACTATTTAAAATAGAGAGCGAAGGACCAATGGTCGTGCCAACGCGCGTTTGGTTCGAACATACCTTTCGTCAAGCAAAGCAAAGTAACTTTCTTGCTTATGGCGCATTTGTTGGCGCCATGCTGGTTATGTCTTTGTATAACTTTGGTTTGTTCGCGGCTCTACGAGAGAAAAGCTATTTGTTTTACTCACTTTTCTCACTTTGCTATGTCGGCTTAAGCCTCTCTATAGAGGGCGTTGCTTATCAAGTCTTATGGCAAGACTACCCGGCGCTTCAACGACGCTCTATTTTAACCTTCGGCGCATTGACCAGCCTATTTCTGATCTTGTTCACACGCTACTTCCTAGGCATCAAACAAGACAGTCGCATCAGAACGGTGCTTCAACTTTTTACTATTGTCGCTTTGCTAAACCTCATTGGCACCTTCACCTTGCCCTACACTGCCTCCGCCATACTGCAGGCAGGTGTCATGCTTTGCGTGATCATTGCCAGTGTCGCAATTTCGGCTTTACTCTGGCGGCGATCGCAACAGCTTGCGCGTTTGTTTCTTATTTCATGGCTTTTGTTCTTTATCAGCGTCGCAACCAATCTATTAACCGCGATCGGCATCGCGCCATACAGTGCGTTCAATGAATACGGCTCTATGGTAGGCGCTGTGGTCGGCTTAGTGCTGCTATCCCTCGCTTTGGG
>NZ_LWFT01000776.1:0-1052 GCF_001635105.1 Oleiphilus sp. HI0079 | reverse complement strand
CGCTGACGCTTTGGGTGTTTTGCGAAACTTCCGCAATGGAAGAGGACATCTCGTTGATCGCGGTAGCGAGTTGCTCGAGCTCGGCTCTTTGCTTAACGGTATGTTCTTCTGTCTCCTCGGCCATGTTGACGGAGTTGCTAGCTCCGCGTTCGAGATTGCGCGTGCTGTCGACGACCCGCCAGAGTGCTGTCTCTAGTTTGTTGCGCATGAAGATTCGACTTAGTTCGATTGCACCGAGCTCGTTCGCTCTGCCTGTGTAAATATATTGTGCGAGTGGATCATGATGTAGCTGCTTCGCTTGATCTGCGGTATTCCTGATCCCGGCAGTGCCCAACCAGCAAAGCGCCGGCGCTAAAATGAGTGACAAGACAGCCAGTGTTGTTGCGGTGACACCGCCTGTTGACAGGGCGAGCAGAAATAGAGGTATTAGACAGGCATAGCTTATTGCGCTCATTCTAGCAGCCATTGGCCAATGACGAAGAAGGACGCTTTGGTATGGTTGCTTACCAGCATTGATTCGTTGGTAGGCGTCTTCTGCACGTGAGATTTGCTCGTGACTCGGTTTGAATCGAACGCTTTGAAGATCTGGCTTGCCATCCGTTTCTTCGCCGCTACTCATTACAAAGGCATCAACCCAGTAGTGGTCGCCATTTTTGCAGCGATTTTTAACAATACCCATCCAAGGCTCGCCCTGCGAGACTGTGTCCCAGAGCGACTTAAATGCAGCTTGTGGCATATCAGGATGGCGAACAATGTTGTGTGCTTGACCGAGTGACTCTTCCTCAGTAAAGCCTGAGATGTCGATGAAATCCTGATTTACATACTTGATTACCCCCTTTGCCGTTGTTGTTGAAACAATGCGGCATGAGTCAGAATAATCGACATTCTTTTGTGTGACAGGAAGGTTTTTTCGCATGCTGCTCTCACTAGAAAATCCTATATGTGAGAGCAAGTTTAGTCGAACTTATAGTGTCTGCACGCTTATGGGTTAGACCAAACGAAGGCTTAGATGCTTCATCGGCAAAGGTAAAGCTCGTAAGCGCGGCTTCCTT
>NZ_LWFT01000775.1:0-1230 GCF_001635105.1 Oleiphilus sp. HI0079 | reverse complement strand
ATCCGAGTGTTGTAGGAAAGCAAACAGCCCTTGCTTATGATCAACGTAAAGCACAAAAGGATCCAAAGCTATCTGACTCGATTCCTAGCGAGGAGGACATTGCGAGCATAAAGCGTCGTGTTGACTTCGCCAAGGTGTATCTAGTTCGTGAAAATGAAGAACTGAAGACCATTATTTTGCCTGTCAGTGGATACGGTCTTTGGTCAACGCTACATGGTTTTCTTGCGCTTGAAGCGGATGCAAACACTGTAGTTGGTTTTGGCTTCTATGAGCATGCTGAAACACCGGGGCTTGGTGGAGAGGTTGATAATCCAAATTGGAAGGCCTTATGGCCCGGCAAGAAGGTGTATGACCTTGATGAGTCGGATGAGCCTAAGCTCGCTCTTCTCAAGGGAGCCGTTGATCGCTCTAAGCCTGATGCTGAGTACAAGGTTGACGGTCTTTCAGGAGCAACTCTTACGAGTCGTGGTGTGACTAATTTAGTTCAGTACTGGACTGGAGAGCACGGCTTTCAGAAATATTTGAATAAATTACGTCAGGGGGCATGAAGTGAGCACAGCATCCGCTAAAGAGGTTCTATTTGAGCCCGTATTTAGTAACAACCCTATTGCTCTGCAAATCCTTGGTATTTGTTCAGCGCTAGCGGTTACGACAAGCATGCAATTGTCGGTGGTTATGGGCCTTGCAGTCTGCACGGTTACTGGCCTTGCCAATCTTGCTGTTTCGTTGATTCGTAGCCAGATCCCTTCGAATATCCGAATCATTGTTCAGATGACGATCATCGCAACGCTTGTGATTGTTGTCGATCAGATTCTTCGAGCATACGCTTACGAAATTTCTAAGCAGCTCTCTGTTTTCGTTGGTTTGATCATCACAAACTGTATTGTAATGGGTCGAGCAGAGGCATTCGCAATGCAGAATGGTCCAGGAATGAGCTTCTTGGATGGTGTTGGTAATGGCCTAGGTTACGCTGTGATTTTGCTGTTCGTTGCTTTCTTCCGTGAGCTACTTGGCGCGGGCAAGCTGTTTGGAGTTGAGATCTTTGCAACTGTGAATGATGGTGGTTGGTATGTACCGAACGGCTTGTTGTTGTTGCCACCAAGTGCATTCTTCTTGATCGGTATCTTTATCTGGGCATTGCGCTCTTGGAAGAAAGATCAGATCGAAGCGCCGGATTATAAGATGTCAGCGCATCGTGTTAAGGAGGCTTTCTAATGGTTGAGCATTATT
>NZ_LWFT01000774.1:0-1085 GCF_001635105.1 Oleiphilus sp. HI0079 | reverse complement strand
TTGGTGGCCCGATGATGGGTTACACAGTGGAAGACGCAAACACACCTGTCGTCAAAACCACAAACTGCATCCTCGCGCCAGAAGTGAATGAACTTCCCCTGAGCGAACACGCGCAGGCATGTATACGTTGTGGCCTCTGTACAGAGGCGTGCCCTGCGGAGCTGCTTCCGCAACAGCTGTACTGGTTCTCGCGCTCTGGCGAATATGAAAAAGCAGAGCACCATAACTTGTTTGACTGCATAGAGTGCGGCGCCTGTGCGTACGTTTGTCCCAGCTCGATTCCACTTGTGCAGTACTATCGTCATGCCAAGGGAGAAATCAAAGAGCAGCGCTTAGAAACAGAGAAATCTGATCGAGCTCGAATTCGGTTTGAAGCCCGACAAGAGCGCCTAGAACGAGAGGCTCAGGAAAAAGAAGCTAAGCGCAAAGCACGCGCAGATGCAGCCGCAAAAATGCAGGCCGAGAAAGCAAGTTTAGCCACAGCGCAAAATGCAGATACGCCTTCTGGAAAGGCGAACAACACGGCAACTCAAGATCCCAAAAAAGCAGCGATTGAAGCGGCGTTAGCGCGTAAACAAGCCAATACAGAAGCTGCGCCGACGTTAGCAACTAGTGCAGAGCCAGAGAAATCAATCGATGAATTAAAAGAGCTCTTCGAAAAAGCGCAACTTAAACTCGATAAAATGATCGACGCTTTAGAAGACGCAAAAGCAAATGCGCCTGACAATGTCGCCAAACTTCAACGCGCGGTTGAAAAAAACCAGTTACGTGTTAATCAAGCCAAGCAGAATTACGAAAAAGCTCGGAAAGTTGCTGAGAACAATCAGCCTTCCGCATCCCCTGCAACATCTAGCACAGCCCTACAACCCTCGCTTGAAGAGCTACATGTTCATCTCGAAAAGGCGCAGAATAAGCTCGAAAAGATGGAAGAAGCTCTTAAAGAAGCAAAGAGCAACACACCGGATGCAATAGAGAAACTGCAGCGTGCAGTAACTAAAAACAAAGTCAGAGTCGCGGCGGCGCAAGAGGCTTATGATCACGTACTCAAACAACAGCAAGAGACAAACTAATGGCTTTGATTTCGC
>NZ_LWFT01000773.1:0-1646 GCF_001635105.1 Oleiphilus sp. HI0079 | reverse complement strand
TTGCATGCGAATGAACATGTGCAGCATGAGCAGGTTGTTGTTATTGGTTCGCGCTCGTCTGCTAATGATATTGATGTCGACGTCATCCCAAGCCATGTTACCGTCGTTCAAACTAAAGACTTATCAAGCTCTTATTCCAGCGTTGCTGACGTGCTAAAGGCACAGGCCGGCGTTCAAATCCGTCAACAAGGCGGGATGGGCTCGTATTCTTCACTTAGTATTCGGGGCTCTACGGGTGCTCAGGTCAATGTGTACCTAGATGGCGTGCTTTTAAACAGTGCCCAGGGCGGGGCCGTTGATTTGAGTGAGCTGTTGCTCGATTCCGTAGAGCGCATCGAGATTTATCGTGGGTATGTACCTTTGCAACTTGGCTCTGCCGGAATTGGCGGTGCTGTAAACGTTGTGACCAAGCAATCGAAGCAGACCGGTGGCCATATCAGCTTGACCTATGGCTCTTTCAACTCGAGTAAGTTTGCGGCTTCAAGCAGTATCGTTGCCGAGGACATGCGTTTGCGTGGCAGCGTAGAGCGCGTTTCTTCAGACAACGATTTTGATTTAGTCAATGACAACCAAACTCCGTCAAACCCGCTTGATGATCGCGATGAAACGCGACAGAACGCCCAATACGATCAACTGAGCGCGGCGCTATCGGGAGACTATGCGATACGCCCCGATATGACATTGTCGGGTCTCGCTCAGTATTACGATCGCGCGAAAGGCATCCCCGGTGTCGTCAACGACCCGACCAACAAAGCACAGTTTGATACGGAATTTTTTATGTTTAGTACTGGTTTAGATCACCAGCTAACGAAGGCATGGGATTTGAGTTATCAGCTTGCGCTTAGCCAGCGTGACACATTGTATGACGATACCCAAAACAAAGTCGGTTTGAATGCGAACCTAGAGGCGGCCACGACACAATCAATCGACGCTAAAGTACACGCTCGTCAACGCTTGAAGCAGAGCATCCTTCACTACGAAGTCGCTGCGAATCAAGAGACTTACGACAACCACGATAAGTTGCGAGAGATCCGGTTTGAAGCGCAAAGACAGCAGTATTCGCTCGGCTTGCAGGGCGAATGGTTTAGCCGTGACGATGCGTTTTCAGTGATGGGACAAACCCGGTTTCGAGCTGTGTCGGATGAGACGGATTTACTTACTCAAGATGATCGTTCTGAGCAAAGCTTTGATGCTCAACTCGGGTTGAATTACCAACTGAATCGCTCATTGAAGTTACGCACTAGTCTATCTCGCGATATTCGCCTACCTAGCTTGTACGAATTGTATGGTGATGATGGCAGCGCAATCGGCAATGCGGATCTAGAAGATGAAGTCGCTCTAAATGCAGAAGCTGGATTCCAGTTTTCTTCCACGGCGAGTTTAGCCTCGTTGACTGCGTTTTATCGAGATCTTACCGATGCGATTGTGACGATCTATGACGCCAGAGGAATTGGTAGGGCTGAGAATATCTCCTCGGCGCTTTTGTATGGCTTAGAGTTTGATGGCGAAGTTTCACTCTATGATGCGTGGAAGCTTGGTGCCAAAGGCGCATGGGTAAATTCTGAGGATCGATCTCAAGTTGTGGGTTTTCGCGGAAACCCACTCCCTGGGCAATACGAATATACGAGCGGCTTAGTGAATCAATT
>NZ_LWFT01000772.1:0-42043 GCF_001635105.1 Oleiphilus sp. HI0079 | reverse complement strand
AATTTATAAGGTGCAAATATGAGCATAGCAATTTCCATTAGGAGTTCGCTGCTCAGGGAACGAGTATCCAGTCGACCAAAGCTTCTTTGGGCTTTATTCTTGGGCGCGTTTATCTCTTCGACCGCATGCGCTACCCCTCCTTCTGCCAAGGATGCGATATCTAACCAATTTTGGGGAAATCTTTATAAAAAAGGGGGCCAAACGTTTTACTGCAAGAAGTCATTCAGTAAAAAAAACCCCTTAATTGCAGCCAGCTACATTTACCCACAAGGAAGCATAAGGCAACACCTAGGTTGCGGCACCAAACGCCAATGCCTTAGAGACAGTGCTGAATACAACCGAATCGCCTCAGATCTTCACAATGTGGTACCTGCCGACTCTTACTTTGAAATGAAGCGCACAAACACTGTCTTTGGTGCTCTTGATTCAGATATTGAAGCAAACGACTGCGGCATAAAACGCATGATGCACATTATTGAGCCTCCTGCAGCCGTGCGCGGGGATATTGCTCGCGTTATTTTCTATATGCATCAAACCTACAACCTGCCCGTTATCGGCAGCCCTGCCGTACTTGAAGCGTGGAATAAGATAGACCCACCGAGTGCTGATGAGATTGCGCGCAGTAAACAGATATATGAATTGCAAGGCAACGCGAACCCGTTGCTCTCTGTTTCAAACGTCGCCTCGCATTCATCAATGAACGATAACGCGATAAACGTTAATTAACCCGATAAATCGCGGGGGCTATAACGGCTCTATTTGATCGACAAGCAACTGGACTGAGCGACGACCACGATAATCATTAATGGCTGGTCGGAAAAGGATTTTTGCTTTATCCAGAGTCCCACCGCAATGTGGACTAGAAAACTCGATGGCATCCATTAGCTGCTTGTCCGGCATTTCAACAACCAACTTAAGGTGCCTCTCCTTTAAAACGCGACTTTGAACGATCCGGACTTCCGCATCAAATCTCGGCTCTGGGAACTTTTGGCCCCAAGGGCCTGCTCGTTCGAGCAACTCCACCATTGGCAGGCTTAATTCTTCGCTCTGCAGATAGCCATCAGAGAATGCGATCGCCTCTAAGTCTTCGGGCTTCAGCAATTCACTCACTACTTGATTAAAAGCAGCTTTGAACGCATCAAGCATATCGCGCTCCAAACTCATTCCCGCCGCCATTGCGTGCCCGCCAAACTTCTTTAGGATCTTCGGGTGTCGTTTGGCAACTAGGTCTAGCGCATCACGCATATGCAAACCGGAAATCGAACGCGCAGATCCTTTCAATATATGAATATTCTCTGGGTCATCCGATTCTGGCGCAAAGGCGATGGCTGGGCGGTTTAACCGCTCTTTAATTCGAGATGCGAGTATGCCAATCACGCCTTGATGCCAATGAGGCTCATACAACACTACGGACATGCTCGTAGAATGCTCTTCTGACTGCTCGATTTCCGACAACGCCGCCTCAGCATCGCGTCGCATTTCATCTTCAATATGTTTACGTTCTTGGTTGAGGGCGTTTAGGCTCTGCGCGCGCTGTCTTGCATCAAGGAGATCTCTCGAACGCAAACATTCAATCCCAGTAGCCATGTCATCCAAGCGACCCGCTGCGTTCAACCGAGGCCCAATGGCAAAGCCTAAATCGCTCGCAACAGCGTTTTTAATCTCTCTACCGGCCACCTCAAATAAGGCAGAGATGCCCGGGCGCGCGCGCCCTGCTCGCATTCGTCGAATACCCTGCTCAACCAAAATCCGATTGTTAAAATCTAGTGGGACCAAGTCAGCGACTGTACCGAGAGCAACCAAATCAAGGTAATCAGCCATGTTAGGCTCTTTAATCGACTGTTTTGAGAACCATTCCGACTCACGAAGGCGCGCACGTAATGCAGACATCACATAAAAAATAACACCTACGCCGGCCAAGGCTTTACTTGGAAACTCACATTCTGGCTGAGCAGGATTGACGATGGCGTCCGCATCGGGGAGCGAATCCCCTGGAAGGTGATGATCCGTGACAATCACTTTCATCCCTAATTCGTGCGCACGGGCCACCCCCTCGAAACTCGAAATACCATTATCAACAGTAAGGAGAATATCGGGACTATTCTGGCCCGCCAGCTCAACGATCTCAGGCGTTAGCCCATAACCGAATTTAAAACGATCGGGTACAAGGTAACCGCAGTCCTTTGCCCCCATCGCAGTTAACGCCTCTACCGCAAGCGTGCTACTGGTTGCACCATCAGCGTCGAAATCACCAATAATCGTAATTTTTTGACCAGATGTTAGGGCTGTTACGAGTAGGTTTACAGCGGAATCAAGCCCCTTAAGACTTGTTAAATCTGCGAGACGTGACAAGTTAAGTTGTAGCTCATTCTCTGACTTAACACCACGGGAGGCATAAATACGCGACAAAAACGCCGGAAGACCAGTAAAATGGGGAATATCCTCTGGGATAGGTCTCGAGAGTATCTTTTTAGCCATGATGCCAGACCCTTACCAAAAGCGAAGCGACTGAGCCTTTAAGACAACAGCCGCAAGAAGAATTTACTTACGTCTATGGGCTGCGACATGCGCTTGAACCGTCTCCAGATCATTCGCGAGCACCTCGTAGCGCTCGTCTCTATCAAATAGGTCCGCCATATGATGCGGCAACGCTGGAGAAACTCCGACGTCCGCTCGCTCAACAGCCTCTGGAAACTTCACAGGATGCGCCGTGCCAAGCGTAACCATGGGTATCGAGGGATCTCTTCGCGTATTGCAGGCCGCATCAACGCCGATCGCCGTATGAGGATCAAGCAAATACTCCGTCGTCTCGTACACATCTTTAATAGTCGCACACGTTTGCTCATCATCAGACGCCCAACTATCAAATAAATCACGAGCAGTCTTCCAACGACTATCCTCAATAGAACCAGACTCAGCCTTCCATTTTTCCATCAGTTCAGAGATCGCTTTACCGTCTCGGCCGTACAAATCGAACAACAGGCGCTCAAAGTTACTCGAGACCATAATATCCATACTCGGCGACAACGTTTTATGAAGAGGTTCCAGCTCATAGCGATTCTTGCTAATACAACGATGCAGAATATCATTGCGGTTCGTTGCCACGACAAGCTGATTGATGGGCAATCCCATGTTTCTTGCCAGATAACCAGCAAATATATCTCCAAAGTTGCCAGTAGGAACCGAAAAAGAAATACTGCGAGATGGACCACCGAGAGCCAAAGAAGCACTGAAGTAATAAACGATCTGAGCCATGATTCGAGCCCAGTTGATTGAGTTCACCGCAACAAGGCGAGTACCTTCCAGGAAGGATTGGTCAGCAAAACTCTGCTTAACCATATTTTGACAATCATCAAAATTACCCTCTACGGCAATATTGAAAACATTGTCTGCAAAAACGGTTGTCATTTGCTTACGCTGAACGTCTGAAACACGCTCAAATGGGTGCAATATAAAGATATCTACGTTATCGCAGTGCCTGCAACCCTCTATTGCAGCAGAGCCCGTATCCCCTGATGTCGCCCCCATAATGACAACGCGCTCGTTACGACGCTTTAGTACGTAATCAAGTAATCGCCCTAGTAACTGAAGCGCAAAGTCCTTAAATGCGAGAGTCGGGCCACGAAAAAGCTCCATAACCCATTCGTTGGTGTCGATTTGAACAAGAGGTGCAATAGCAGGATGCTCGAATACCTTATAGGTTTCATCGACCATCGTTTTAAAGTCATCTTCGGGGATTGCGCCCTCAACAAAAGGATACATAACATTAAACGCCAAATCGGTATACGGCAGTCCGCGCCAAGAAGCGATTTGCTCTTGAGTAAACCTTGGTAGCGTTTCTGGAACATAAAGCCCTCCGTCAGACGCCAAACCTGCTAGCAAAACATCTTCAAATTCGAGTGCGGGTGCGTTACCGCGGGTACTAATATATTTCACGTTCGTTACCTAAACCTTGAGTTTTAAAACTGTGCGACACGGATTTTTACGATGCTGCCTTGTGTGGATTCCAACGCCTCAATGGCCGAAATAGCCTTATTCATAAGCGATTCACTAACCTCATGAGTCATTATAATTAAAGGAATCACATCACCGACCTGCTCGGCTTCGTTCTGAGCAACGGACTCAATATTGATACCATGCTCACTCATTACGGAAGAAATTTTCGCGAGAGTGCCTGGTGAGTCATCAACCATAATCCGTAAGTAAAACGGACACACCGCTTCGTCGATAGGAAGCACTGGCAGGTCATTTAAAAGCTCATCAGTAAACGCCAGAGAAGGAACAACCCCGGCAACACCGCTGGCATACTCCCGGGCAATATCAATAACATCAGCAAGCACTGCCGATGCAGTTGCTTCAGAACCTGCACCCGCTCCGTAATAAAGAGTTTTACCTACTGCATCGCCATTAACGAGCACTGCATTCATTACTCCATCAACGCGAGCAATTAACTCATCATCCGCAACCAAGGTAGGATGGACTCGCACCTCGACACCATTCTCTCGCTTACAAGCAATGCCCAAATGCTTTATCACATAGCCAAGTTCCGCTGCATGCTTAACATCAAAAGTTGAAAGATTACTTATCCCTTCAGTAAACGTTTTATCAAACTGCAAAGGCATGCCAAAGGCACACGAAGCCAAAATAGTAAGTTTATGCGCCGCATCAATACCTTCAACATCAAATGTAGGGTCGGCCTCAGCGTATCCAAGCGCTTGCGCCTCAGCTAAAACGTCTTCAAACGCGCGACCTTTGTCTTTCATCTCGGTAAGAATGAAGTTACCCGTACCATTAATAATACCGGCCAGACTAGTGATAGCGTTTGCGGTTAAACCTTCCCGTAGAGCCTTTATAACGGGGATACCTCCGGCAACACCGGCTTCGTAACCAATAGAGACACCGTTCTCTCGAGCAAGAGCAAACAACTCATTACCATGCTCTGCAATCAGCGCTTTATTAGCAGTCACTACGTGTTTACCGGCTTTTAGAGCGCTCTCGACCACAGTTCTTGCTGTCTCGTAGCCGCCAATTAGCTCAAGCACAACATCAATATCAGGATTATTTACTACCGCATCAAGGTCGGTCGTAAAGTCGATTCCGGTTAAATCGCAATTATCCTTTTTTCGGCGTGATGCAATCTGCACGATCTCAATGGAACAGCCTGCGCGAGATGTAATAAGATCTCGATTTCGGTTTAGAACATTAACAACACCACTCGCAACAGTACCAAGACCGCAAATGCCCAACCTAAGAGTTTTCAAAATACACACCTCGCAAAAAGCGTCAACCGCTATACAGAACAGCCCATAAAAAAGGGGCGACAGTATAACGGCTAACGCCAACAAAAAGAATCAAGTCACGAACTTGAAGACCGGAAATTCATCAGAGTTTGAACCAGTAAAGCTCTTGAGCTGCCAAAAAATGCAGCCCACTTAGCAACTAGTTAACAAGGCCTAAACCCTGCGCAAGCTGCTCAGCGGGAACATACCCTGGCACTAAGGCTCCATCGCTTAAGACTATTGCGGGCGTACCCGTAACGCCAAGCTTATTGCCAAGGCTATACTCAGCAGCTACTGGGTTCTCACAGCTCTTCTTAGGAACAACTTTGCCAGCTTTGGCCTGTGTCATCGCGTCAAGACGATCATCGGAACACCAAACATTTACGAGCTTATCGTATGAAGGGCTACCCACTCCAGCACGCGGAAATGCCAAATAACTGACTGAAATACCAAGCTCATTCATACGCGGCACTTCTCCATGCAGCTTACGACAATAACCGCAGTCGATATCAGTGAATACTGTTACGTGAGCCTTTTCTTCGCCTTTGGCAGGAAAGGTTATTTTGTCACCATCTTTCAGGCTGGCCAATTCATCCAAACGTTGCCCTTGACGCTCCTTCTCACTTAAATTAACTAAAGCTCCACCGACAGTGCTATACAACTCACCAGTTATAAAATATGCACCGTCAGCACTGGCAAATATAACCTGCCCACGCTGATCTGTAACACGGTACAAGCCCGGTATCTCGCTCTCACTCACAGCCGATACGCTCAGTTGCGGAACAGCGGCCGCGAGCGCTTTTTCAATATTAGCTTGCTCTGCAGAAGACAGCGCCGACCACAAGAACAACCCCACTACCGATATAATGCTGAAAAACCTCATCAAAAACCCTTCTCTAAATGAATATAGTTTTATGACGCCAATTCGTCATCAAAGTTCCGCTAAGCCCTCGGATGATATGCCGCATGTAATGATTGCATGCGCTCTTGTGCCACATACGTGTAAATTTGTGTTGTTGACAAGCTGCTATGACCAAGCAACATCTGAACAACTCTTAAATCCGCACCATTATTTACCAAGTGTGTTGCAAAAGCATGTCTGAGCGTGTGAGGACTTAATTTAGCGCTTATTCCAAGCTGTTTTGCATACACCTTGATTCGGTGCCAAAAAGTTTGTCGGGTCATCGCTTTCGCTCGAGAGCTTGGGAACATAATATCCTCGGCCTGATTTCCGACCAACAAAATCGGCCTCGTCTCTAACAAATAGCGCTCTAGTGTTGCGCATGTCGCAAGCGCAACTGGGACGAGGCGCTCCTTAGAACCTTTACCTATTACCCGCACAAAACCTTTATCAGCATCGTACTGAAACGTCCGAAGCGTAACTAATTCAGAGACTCGAAGCCCAGAACTATACATCAAATCGATCATTGCAAAATCTCGTTGCCCGATAGAGGTCGTCATATCAGGTGCATGAAGCAATGAATCGACCTCACTCTCGGTAAGCGTTAGCGGGAGCTTACGGCCAAGCCTTGGGCTTTCGATGTTTGAACTAGGATCTAACTCAATCAAACCCTCTCGCTTGGCAAAACGATAGAATCGCTTGATACTAGAAAGCGTTCTGGCACTCGACGTCGCCTTAGCCCCTTGGCGCATGCGATAGGCAAGATAAGACTGAACTGTAGATGGCGTCACACTAAGCAAATGACTACTTTCTGATGTATCAAGCCACCCTGCAAATAACTCAACATCTTTTCTATAGGCCTGCTGGGTATTTTCGCTAAGACCATGCTCTAGCCACAGCATACCAACGAAACGATTTATCAATATCGAAGAATCGGTAACCAATTAAGCCTCACAAAAATCAAATCCGTAAGTAATACACCCTAGCGTCATCGTAAAGCGAAGCCTGAAACAAAAAAACCCCGACAATGTCGAGGTTTTTTAATCAATGGGCGATTAACCTAGCTTCTCTTTGATACGCGCAGCCTTGCCACTGAGCTCACGCAAGTAGTAAAGCTTCGCCTGACGAACATCGCCACGTCGCTTGACCGCAATGCTATCGACAAGCTGACTGAATGTCTGGAAGGTACGCTCAACACCAACTCCGTAAGAAATCTTACGAACGGTGAACGAAGAGTTAAGACCACGGTTACGCTTCGCAATCACGACACCCTCAAAAGCCTGCAAACGCTCGCGGTTGCCCTCTTTAACCTTCACTTGTACTACAACGGTATCGCCTGGGCCAAACTCAGGAATATCCGCTGTCATTTGCTCAGCTTCTAATGCGCTGATGATGTTGTTTTTGCTGCTCATTTTATACTCCAAAAATAGAGTAAGTCAGGTTATCGCAACCTTACTTACCGATTCACGTCTTTTAAAAACTCATCCAAAAGCTGTTTTTGCTCTCGCGTTAGATCTTTTTTGTCGAGCAAGTCTGGTCGTCGCTCGTACGTTCTGCAAAGTGACTGCTTAACGCGCCACTTTCGAATTCTTTCATGATCACCAGAGAGCAGCACATCAGGCACTTTCTGGCCATCTAACACCTCCGGTCGAGTATAGTGTGGACAATCCAACAAACCGTCCGCAAACGAATCTTCGTTTGCCGATGAGGAATGCCCCAAAACACCTTTCACATGCCTCGCAACAGCATCCATCAAAACCATCGATGCTATTTCGCCACCACTGAGAACATAATCCCCAATGGACACCTCTAAATCGATGTGCGACTCAATAACTCGCTCATCAATTCCTTCATAACGCCCCGAAACACAGATCAAGCCCTGTTCCTGAGATAGATCGCGACTAAGCGCATCATCTAACTTACGGCCCTGTGGAGAGAGATAAATCACTTTTCCCTCTATGCCTCTGCTGTCTCTCAACTCCCTCTTGGCAGACTCGATGGCGTCACGAAGAGGTTGTACCTTCATAAGCATTCCAGGCCCACCGCCGTAAGGGCGATCATCGACAACACGATGCTTATCGAACGCAAAGTCTCTAGGGTTTGTCACAGAAACCTCTACCAGACCAGAGCTCACTGCCCGCCCAAACACTCCCACAGAAGTGAATTGTTCAAACATTTCAGGAAATAGACTAACTAGCCCAAACCACATATACCTAAAACTCGGGATCCCAATCGACCAGAATTTCTTGCTTTTCAAGGTCGACGGATGTTACTACTTGGTCTGGCAAATAGGGAATTAACCTTTCTTTACTATCCAAGCTTCCCGGACATTTCCGAACAACGAGCACATCGTTAGAGCCGGTTTCCATCAAATGATGCACCACCCCCAACAACTCACCAGCAGCAGTTAATACTTTCAAGCCTTCCAACTGATGCCAGTAATAGTCATCGCCATCCAAGTCAGGCAACTCATCAACACTAATCGTTATAAACGACTCGGTAAGACTTTTTGCCTTATCCCTATCGTTGTAACCATCAATCTGAGCCACCAAACCGTTGCCGTGCACTTTGCACGAGAGAACCTTGACCGCCTGATCTTTGCCATTTTTCCGCAGCGACCAGGTTTTGTATTTTAAAAGATTCTCTTTAGGCTGAGTGTAAGAAAAAACCTTAACCCATCCTTTGACACCATAAACAGATGTCACCTTGCCCATAACGGTTTCAGCTGATGCACTCACCTTAGGGCCTCAATCAATTAAGCAGCTTTTGAAGCGTCTTTGATTAAGCTTTTAACGCGATCTGAAATCTGTGCGCCCTGACCTACCCAATATTCAATACGATCAGAATCAACACGCAAGCGCTCTTCCTGGCCGCGAGCAATGGGGTTAAAGAAACCTACACGCTCAATAAAACGACCGTCGCGAGAAGAACGACTGTCAGCCACTGTCAAATGATAAAATGGGCGCTTCTTAGAGCCGCCACGTGATAAACGGATTTTAACCATGTTTGCTAATACATCCTGATAAACAGTTTACTAATTAGCACCCGATGTTTCGCCAAACAAAACAACGGGCACTCGAAAGGGCGCGTATTCTAAAGCAATTCCCTAAAATTGAAAACACTAAAATGCTTTTTTACCTAGATTTTCACTTTGAGCGATGCCCAAACTCTAAAAACGCCCAAACGGACCGCCACCGCCGCCGCCCGGCGGCATCATTCCTTGCATGCCTCGCATCATATTCATCATGCCACCTTTCTTGGAGAATTTTTTCATCATCTTAGCCATCTGCTTGTGCTGTTTAAGCAGACGATTCACATCCTGAATCTGCGTACCAGAGCCAGTAGCGATGCGGCGTTTGCGGCTATTATTAATAACATCAGGATAACGCCTCTCTTTTGCAGTCATCGAGCTTATGATAGCTTCCAGCTGACCCAAAGATTTATCATTAACTTGGGACTGCGCGGCCTGCGCCATCTGCCCCATACCTGGCAGCTTATCTAGTAGGCCTGCGACCCCACCCATGTTTTTCATTTGCTGCAACTGGTCTCTAAAGTCCTCAAGATCAAACGACTTACCCTTTTTAATCTTCCTAGTAAGCTTGTCGGCCTTTTGCTTATCAAGCTTTCGCTCAGCATCCTCAATGAGACTGAGAACATCACCCATTCCCAGAATTCTTGAAGCCAGCCTATCTGGATAGAACGGCTCTAGCGCATCGACTTTCTCGCCGACACCCATAAATTTGATTGGCTTACCCGTAATCGCACGAACAGAAAGTGCCGCACCACCCCGAGCATCACCATCAGCCTTGGTGAGCACCACGCCGGTCAAAGGCAAGGCATCGTTAAAAGCCTTGGCTGTATTGGCAGCATCTTGACCAGTCATCGAATCAACGACAAACAGAGTCTCAACAGGATTAACAGCGCGATGCAACTCGGAAATCTCACCCATCATCTCCTGATCAATTGCAAGACGACCTGCAGTATCAATAATCAAGACATCCATGAATTTGAGCTTTGCTTCAGCAATGGCCGCCTGCGCAATATCTATCGGCTTCTGATCGGTGGAGCTCGGAAAAAAAGACGCGCCCACCTCCCCGGCAAGAGTCTCAAGCTGCTTGATCGCAGCTGGACGGTATACGTCAGCGCTAACGACCATCACCTTTTTCTTTTCACGCTCGGACAGATATCGAGAAAGCTTTGCTACCGAGGTGGTTTTACCCGCACCCTGTAAACCCGCCATCAATACCACTGCGGGAGGCTGGGCATTAAGAATCAATCCTTCAGACTGAGCACCCATTACGGCCGTCAATTCATCATTGACGATCCGAATAAACTCTTGACCGGGAGAGAGACTCCTCATCACCTCTTGACCCAGAGCTCTCGTCTTTACTTGCTCTATAAAGTCTTTTACAACGGGGAGCGCTACATCTGCTTCAAGCAGTGCCATTCGCACCTCACGCAGAGTGCCTTTGATATTGTCTTCAGTCAGCTTTGCCTGACCGGTAACTTTTTTGAGGCTTTCGGATAGCCTATCGCTAAGATTCTCAAACATGTCGTATTGCTCTGAAGATTATTGCCAAGTAGTTGCAAACAGCGCATTATAACGCCTATCACAATTAATTAAATCGAAAGTGTTTCACCGAAAGGGTTAAATGAACGCAACCTTACTGGCCTTTATCTCCATCGGACTGTATGGACTGGGCACCGTTTACGAAGCTACAACTCGCCTGAAAGCCAATAGAACGCAAAACGCCCTTCCACTGTTAAGCGGCCTAGTCGCCGCATGCCTTCAAGTTTTGCTGCTGACCACCAACCTGCAGACACAGTCTATTGATTACTTCACTTTGGTGAATAGCGCCTTACTCGTAACCGCTATCGGCGTATCTCTACTCCTATTAATTTCTCTTCGATACCCAGTACAAAGCATGCTGCTATTTGTTTATCCGGCAGCAATCGCGAGCACCCTAGCATTTTTAATTTCCGATCCGACCTACACGGACACCCGATTTAACTCTGGCATCCTTGTCCATATCACCCTGTCCATTCTCGCCTACTGCATATTATCGCTGGCTGCCATTCAAGCGATTCTGGTGGTCTATCGCAACAAACAGCTCAAATTACATCAACGAAAAAGCTGGGTAGACAAGTTACCCCCCCTGCTCGTAATGGAAAGCATCCTATTCGATCTTTTAAAGTCCGGAACAATCCTGCTCGCAGCCGCAATTTTTGCAGGTTTCTTGTTCATAGATAACCTGTTCGCACAACACTTAGCACACAAGACATTTTTCTCACTAGTTGCGCTCAGCCTTTACACAGCACTTTTGATCGGGAGAAGAAAATATGGCTGGAGAGGCGCCCTTGCAGCCTCTCTCACTCTCTGGGCCACAGCATCACTAATGCTTGGCTTCTTTGGCACCAAATTCGTTCTAGAAACGATTCTTTAGTTTATCCAACCCCCTAGGACGCAATTTAAAGTGGACGACACCTCTCTTACTTGGCTTTTTGGCTCGTTAGCATTTCTTATCGTATTGTCGGGATTCTTCTCCAGCTCCGAAACCGGAATGCTTTCGCTCAACAAATACCGGCTAAAGCACTTGCGAAAGCAAGGACACCAAGGCGCTCGCAAAGCAAGCGAACTGCTCGCACGCACTGACCAATTGATCAGCGTCATACTAATTGGCAACAACTTCGTTAATATACTGGCATCATCGATTGCTACTGTTATCGCAATTCGCCTCTGGGGCGATGCAGGAATAGCCATTGCGACAGCGCTGCTTACTTTAGTGATTCTTATATTTGCGGAAATAACGCCAAAAACATACGCGGCCTACCACCCAGAAAGAATTGCTTTCGCCGCTTCTCACGTACTCACGCCTTTGCTCAAGTTACTTTATCCCGCGGTGTGGTCCATGAACTTGATTACTAGCAGACTATTAAAAGCGCTGGGAATTGATACAAGCAAACAAAGCGAAAGCCACATTAGTCGAGAGGAACTAAAGACACTTGTGCACGAGGCAAAAGGCATGATTCCGCGCACCCACCAAGATATGCTTATCAGCATACTAGACCTTGAGAAGGTGACTGTTAATGACATCATGGTACCAAAGAGTGAAATTATTGGACTAAATATCGACGACAGCATGGATGACCTCATAGACCAAGTAAAAGACTCTCAACACACACGAGTCCCTGTTTATAAAGGCAATATAAACAACATCATCGGTGTCCTACACCTTAGAAACATGACAAGAGTAATATCCGCTCAAGAAGCAAATAAGGCACTCCTTTTGCAGGTTTGCAGAGAGCCGTATTTTATTCCCGAGAGCACCCCCCTAAACCAGCAACTTCTGCAATTCCAAAAAGAAAAGCGGCGTATTGGGATTGTGGTAGATGAGTATGGTGACGTTCTAGGCTTAGCAACGATGGAAGACATCCTCGAAGAAATTGTTGGCGAATTCACAACCGATTACTCAACCTCAAGCGGCTCAGACATTACTAAACAAGAAGATGGGAGCTATCTAATCGACGGGTCCACAACCATCCGCTCCATAAACAAGACTTTGAATTGGAGTCTTCCAACAGATGGCCCAAAAACACTTAACGGCCTCATAATCGAGGAGCTCGAATTTATCCCCGAACTGCCGCTAAGCCTCAGCATTAACGGTTACCACTTGGAAGTACGCCAAGTAAAAGAGAGTCTCATAAAGACTGTTCGTGCAAACAAAGGTTAACAAGTCCCCATTTCACCGAGCAAAAGCCATCTCGAGGCCTTCATTTGTTGCCAAAAGCACCCAATGAGCGTAAATTCTTCGTTGTATCGTTATGTGACACTCCTTTGCGAAGTGTAAAGGCACCTTATACCGGTTAATAAGGCGGAACAAACATTTCTGAACATCGCAACAAGTCTCTTTTATCAGAGGCTAAAACCTTCAACTTTGATTCGGCTACCAAACCCTACTTGGGCGCGCTGAAGGAAGGCTTGCGACTCTCTTTTGATGCGATCGATGATGCATTTTTTGACCTTGCGAACAATGCTCGCAACAACAATGAGCAAAATCGATATTTTGAATCGATGCGAGAACTAAGACTTCGCCGTAAATCGATTGAACAGAACATTATTGACGAACTGTCAAGAGCAATACTCAGCCAAAAGCCGCTCACCGCAAGCTCAAGCTTGCATAAGCAAAGCGATACCTTAGCGCTCGTCGACCCAAACACGCTCGAGGAGAGCCTTGCTCTTGAAACGATGAGCAATAAGGCACAGAAAAGCGCCCAACATGTGATGCTGACGCTCGGCCCAAGACTTGAAGCGATACTTGGCTCTCCACTGAGCCCAGAACAAAACCCTCTAAGCCCTAGCACTCTGGCAGATATCATCCACCAAAGTTGCAAATCCCTTGATATCCAGCTAACCGAGCTTCTACTGGTTTATAAGTACATCGACAAACACGTATTTTCAGGCTTAGCAAACGCCCTGAGCGACGTGAACGAGTGCCTGCAAAAGCAGGACATTCTGCCTGATCTTGATCACAGAACGATTCGCGCAAATCAAAGCTCATCAAGCACCACCTCAGAGCCAAGCCAAAACCATCAAACGAAAGCAAAAACAGGTTTTCAGCTTGATAGCGCGAGTCATGGCGAAAACGGGGTTTGGCCATCAGCATCTAGAAGCGAAATTTTAAGCGCGCTAGACACAATAGCATCCCAATTAAGCCAGCTAGAAGCAGCCAATCAAATGAAGCCCCTGGCTTCTTCAGAGCTCTTGAAAAACATTTCTAGCACCTTAGAACACTCAAAATCGAAGTCTGTATCTGAAGAAGATCTTGATATCATCAACCTCGTGGCGATGTTGTTCGAATTCATTTTGGATGATAGAAACCTTGCCCCTGAAATGCAGGCGCTGATTGGACGTCTTCAAATCCCTGTTCTGAAAGCGGTTTTGCAGGATCCAAACTTTTTTTACGACCATCAGCACCCTACCCGAACCTTCCTCGATCGCCTCGCTAAAGCAGCGATCGGTTGGACGCCCTCTGGAGAATCAACAAAACAGCCGCTATATGCAGCGATTAAAAAAATCGTATTGACGGTCAGTAGCTCTGACGAGCAAAACAGCGCGCTATTCGCGAAAGCCGATGATGAATTACGCTTTTTGTGCGACCGCGAAGAGAAGAAGCGACACCTTCTTGAGCAGCGCACAAAACTGACCGAAGAAGGCCGAATAAAAAGCAGAGTCGCTCAAGAGTTCATAGACTCTACCTTGAGCGATATAACATCTACCAAGGCGATTCCCCCAAGCATACTGGAGCTACTTAATGGCCCTTGGCGACGGGTCATGTTCCTCGCGTTTCTCCGAGATGCAAGCGAGCACAACTGGGAAAACACTCGCCGTATCGCGGAAGAGCTTATCTGGTGCGCAGAGAATCACCATAGCGATGCTGATCGCCAAAAATGGGTTTCCATCGTCCCCAAACTCCTAAAGCAGATAGGAGCAGGCTTAGAAACAATTTCCTATGATCAAAGCAAGTCGAACACCTTGCTTGAACAAATCAGGAAAGCTCTAGCAACACTGTTCCGAGAAAGTTCCCTGAGCAACCAAACACCAAAATCCGCGAGCTTTAAGCGAACCAAGACCGCTCCAAAAGGCGCTGTTCGCGAAGCTCCGACAAGAAGCAACTCATCTTCAACAGTGGCCGATCTCCAGATATCTAGCCTTGTCCCGGGGTCATGGGTAGAGCTTGAAGGCTCCTGGGAAGGAAAAAAGCGGTATAAGCTAGTCAGCCAAATTTCTGAGGCAGACACCTATGTATTCGTCGACCGTCTAGGCCTCCACGCGTTAGAGCTCCCCCGTAACGAGCTTGTTCGCGCGTTTACGCAAAAACGCATTACACTTTTAGAAAAAGGAGCACTCGTTGATCGAGCTCTGAGCCATGTCATGGCAAACATCAAACGCCATTAACTGAGAGTACCTGCTCACCCGACATGAATCACCACGCTTTAGTTCTAGCGCTTTCCATCGCCATTTGCTCCCATATTGTCTTGTACGCTCTCCTAAACTTGTGGCCCGCCCCAACACCAGATCCCGTCAAGAAGAGCATTCCGGTGACACTCGTAGTAGCTCCAGATAGCCAACCAAGCAATGCAAGCAAAGAATCCAGAACCCATGAGCAATCGCATAAAACAAAGAATCTAACAACAGTTAGCGATAGCAATTTCGCCGCAAAAAACTCGAATAAAGCCGATAAAAATCAGGCTAAGACTTCAGAAAATCGATTAGCAAGTGAGCGTACCCAATCGAGGGTCAACGCACAGTCAACTAGGAGTCGTGCGCAGACATCTTCCGTTAGGCAGCTCTTTTCAAGCGACCTAAAAGAACAGCAACAAATTCAGGCGGTAACAACACAAGAAAGCCAGATCATGAGCGACTACGAAGTGGCACTACTTAACCACCTACTCAGTGGCGCTCTTTACGATCAGTTTCATAGCTTTATGGAAAGAAAGGGTGAAACCCAAATTGATTTTCGACTGCGGGTTAGACTGTTCGAGAATGGCGCAATTAAGTCTGCAAAGATTATTCAAAAAAGCACCCCTCTTGAGATTGAACCCCTAGCTATCACCGCCGCTTATAACGCTAGCCCTTACCCCAGACCTCCCGAAGAAGATTTTCATAAGGACTTCACTTACTACATCTCAATGAGCTACAACGAAACAGGATTGCATTAATCAGTATGGATAGATCGACTCCGCATAGAGTTGTAACTCCTCCAGAATTTGTGACGCTCTTGATCCAGGCTCCGTCTGCGCAGCGGCAGCTTTGAGCTCTTTCGAAAATTCTGAAAAATTTCGACAGTCATGGTCTGCACCAAGCAATCGAGCTTGGCAGTATGCAAGCCACTTCTCGCGCTCGTCCGAGCTTAGTGAATCGGGAAAGCTTCTGGCCTTATATCGAAACAACATCTCGTCCAATCGCGCATCCTCAAAGGACGTAGCATAGTCCGCCAAACCATTTGCATCGAGGCGCTGAACACGCGACAACTCTGTCTTATCTTTTGGCGAAAAAAAACCTCCACTATAAATCATCAGGTCTGGATCTGTGATTGTCGCAAAATCATGATCACTCTCGAACACCTCTTTTACGTGCATCACCGACTCTTTTGACGAGCGAAGCAGTTTAAGGTGCTCTCGCATCACCTCGAGATCCAAGTCCCAATCCTTCAATCGATCTTCTGGAATAACCTTAATCATAGCTGCAGGAGCAACCATAGGGCACTTGTTGAGATGAACAAGCTTAATCGCCGGACGCTCAGCCAATACTCTGCCGAGCTCATCAAATTGAGTCTTGGCATAAATCATCTCTCGCAACTGGTCTGCCGAATGATTCATCAGCACGCTCGGATGCTGCCGAAGATCAAAACAAATAATGGCATTTTGATTCGTTGGGTGCGGCATAAGAGGGTACATCATGGCACAGCAGCCTTTCGCAACAGGTATCTTTGAAGAAACATGAATAAAAGGTTGCTCGCCATTTTGCTCGAAAAACGATTTCACAGCAGCCTTGGTTCGCAAATCAAAAGTATGTTTATAAAGTTTAGGCTGCTTATCTTTAATCAATTTCGCCAACGCGATAGTGGCATACACGTCCGACATCGCGTCATGAGCCGCCTCATGCGCAATGCCATTCATCTCCGTCAGTTTCTCCAAACGAAAAGAGACCTTACCGTCATCCCCAACCGGCCACTCAATACCCTCTGGGCGCAACGCATATGTGAGACGCACAACGTCGATAATATCCCATCGCGAATTGCCGTTCTTCCACTCGCGCTCGTAGGGATCAAAGAAGTTTCTATAAAAAAGATTGCGGCTGACCTCGTCGTCAAACCGAACACTATTGTAGCCGGCAACGCACGTCCCCGGCTCGGTAAACTGAGCCTGAATTCTCGCCGCGAACTCTGCCTCAGAACAGCCCTTCTGCGCAGCCTCCTGCGGAGTTATGCCGGTCACCAAACACGCTTGAACAGCCGGCAGATAGTCTTCGGTAGGCTTAGCGTAGAAAGTAACCGGGTCATCAATAACATTGAGTTCTAGATCTGTTCGAATTCCAGCGAACTGGCAGGGGCGATCTCGTTGAGGGTCAGCACCGAAAGTCTCGTAATCGTGCCAGAAGATGGTCTGCATAAAGTCGAGCCAAAATATCCAAAAGCGGCATGATACTCGGCTCTAGATTAAGAGGCTAGAACAAGCCGTTACCGCGATCAATGTATTCCAAACGAACACGCTCATTACCGGCCGTATTCAAACCAGAATTCATGTCGATTTGCATTGCTGTGGGAAGATTAATAAAGGCACCTAAATCAGCATTTAGAGAGCCATCTGACGTCATCCATTCCGTCGCTTGCTTCTGAAAACCGATAAAGAAATCTTCTGTATAATCAACGGCTCCTGTCGTCTTGTTTCTTTGACCAATATCCAAAGTCTTGAACGACCCTAAGTCATAGCAGTACCAAGCAATACTGCAATCCGTCGTACCACCCGTATAAGCTTTATCGACGCCAATGTAAGTCGATCGCGAATTATCGAGATCACCATTGGCATTCAGCATAGAGGATTCGTACTGCGTACCGAAATAATCGACGATTTCCATTTCGACGTTTCCAGACAGGCTGTTGAAATCGCCAGATAACTGACCACGCGCTTCACCGAAACCGATCCGAAATCCAATCAGCTCATCCTGATCATCTCGCGCTAGTTCAAAGTAAGGGTCATTTAACTCAAAGGGAATAATGTCGTTGACGGCATAGGTGTTGCCATCAAGCTGTATTTTAGACGCGTCCGTAGAAATCGAACCAAGACCAAGATTGGTAATATCGATATCTGCCGCCAATGCCTCGCCCGCTTTATCGTATCGACCAGCTTCTAGCGTGTCGATGTTCATCTGAACATCTGCTTCCATGCCAAGGGTCACGCGCGTGTAACTCGTTGAACCAAGCTGTTCAACATCAAAAGCGACTGCCGCCTGACCAGAGAATTCGCTAAGCTCTTCGTCAGATATTGGCTGTAATTCAGCCAACACTGTCGCTGGCAGACAAACAGCTGCAGCAAACAGTAACTTGAGCGTGCGAATTTCCAAAAATTTCACGATGATAAATACCTTTTAAATCTCTTCGCGTTCGGCAGTCCATGATCAGTCTTCAAGTCTTATTGTTTTAATAATTGTTCTTTTGTTTCAGAGCGTAACCTTAACTGAAGGGCAGACAGGCTTATGTGATCACGGACACAGAGAGATCGTGAACACCTCCCAAAACACCGTGCTTTATTCACAAACAAGAACCTGATCACACTTACAAAACAACGCCCAAAAAGAAGCTTGGGATAAATAGATCAAGACGGAAAACAATTTAGAAGAGAACAGGATAACAGAGCGACCGCACACCTCAGCTCGCTCATCTGTAAACAATAAAAAAACCCGCAATAAATGCGGGCTTTTTTATTAAGAGATAAGTCTACTCTGCGGCAGAACTTACCAGCTCTTTCAATTCACCAGACTCATACATTTCACTAACAATATCGCAACCACCGACAAGCTCACCCTTTACGTAAAGCTGCGGAAAAGTAGGCCAATTCGAATATGTTTTCAGATTCTCGCGAATCTCTGGGTTATCAAGAATGTTGATATAAGCGAATCGCTCACCACAAGCCATAAGGGCCTGGACCGTTCGAGCAGAAAAACCGCACTGCGGCTGCTGCGGAGTCCCCTTCATATACAACAAGATGGAGTTCTCTTCAATTTGCTCTTTTATTGCATCCATAATGGACATAAAAACTACCTTTTTACACAGAAAAGTTAAAACGGATGTTACCAGTTATTCAACAGGCGACCAACCTCCACCGCCAGGTGTTTCTATGGTTATGGTGTCTCCAGCAAAAACTTCAAGCGCTCTTTTTGACGAAATACGAACGCCATTGAGGTAATTTTCGCCTGATTTACCAGACGCAGCATTGATCCCCCATGGCCGCGAGACACGACGGTCGGTTAAAAGAGTAACGGACGTCGGCTCCAAAAAGGTGTAAGAACGCTTCAAACCATCTCCGCCACGCCTCTCACCTGCGCCACCAGATTGACATCGTAATCCATACTGATCAATGCGCAACGGATAATGCAGTTCGAGACTTTCGACAGGTGTATTAAGCGTATTGGTCATGTGGCATTGCACTGCATCCAAACCATCACCATGAGCGTGAGCCCCCATGCCACCACCAAGTGTTTCGTAGTAATCCCATCTTCGACGATGCACACCACCGGAACTTCCCATTGCAATGTTATTCATTGTGCCTTGTGACGCGGCTGGCATATCAAGTCCCAATTTGGCGAAGGCCCCCTGAACCAAATCGACCACACGCATACTGGTTTCTACATTGCCGGCAGCGACAGCTGATCCAGGATTCGCATTTAAAATAGACCCTTGAACCGCATTCATTCTTATATGGCGAAACACACCGTCACACTTAGGGGCATACTCAGGTAGCATGCAAGCAATAACGTAATAGACTGATGCAGCGGAAACACTTAAAGGACAATTGAGATTTCCCGTTACCTGCGCACTGCTGCCCTTGAAGTCAAATAGAAGCTCTTCTCCACTCCGTTGGAGCTGCAACTTAAGTCGAATCGGATTATCGTGAAAACCATCACCATCAAGCACATCTTCAAAATGTGCTACGCCCTCCGGAATTTGGCTAATCAAACGCTTCATCAACTGCGCGCCATATTGATGAAGCGCAGCATTCATCCGATCGAAAAAGTCGATCGGCTCATCTTGAATAACGAGTATTGCCTCCAAGCGCATCAATCCGGTTTTGTTCGCGCTTATCTGGGCAACAAAGTCCTCTGGCAGTGCACCGGAACACTCGGGATCAATGCCTCGTATCTGGCTCGCAAGCTCCTCATTAAGCTGACCCGACTCCAGAAGCTTCTTTGGCGGCAGTATCACGCCCTCCTCTTCAAGCGCAGAACTTAAAGGCATTGAACCTGGGGCACTCGCACCGATATTTGCATGATGGGCTCGATTAACAACGAACCCGCTCAGCTCACCATGGATAAACATGGGTGCAATCATGGTCACATCAGGCAAGTGTGTCCCGCCTTGAAATGGATCATTCACCACGACCATATCACCCTGTTGCCAATCGAATTGCGCGACGAGGCTTCTCATGGCATAGGCCATACTCCCCAAGTGAACCGGAATGTGTGCCGCCTGGGCAAGAATTGCGCCCTCTCGATCAAATACTGCGCATGAAAAATCAAGGCGATCCTTTATATTTGGAGAAAATGCGCTTCTTTGTAGCACGTACCCCATTTCATCACAGACCGCGTTTAGTTTACCCAAAAAAATGGCAAGCTCGACCCCACTTACCGCTTCTGATTCGATCATTATTCGTCCTAAACCACCCGCCAAGGTGAATTACTTTAAAAACCGCCCGTATAATCTCACTCTTTTGCTAAACTCTCTATCATCATTTGGAATATCACGCCTTGCTCGGCAAAGATACGCTAGGTACCCACTGCATGACTGAACAAACCATTATGAACACATACGGAAAGCTTTCGGTTTCATTCGAGAGCGGCGACGGGTGCTGGTTATTTGATACCGACGGCAACAAATATTTCGACACATTTACAGGCGTTGCGGTTAGCGGCCTTGGGCACTCTAATCCGGCGATCGCAAAAGCAATTAAAGATCAGGCGTCTCGGCTTATTCACTGCTCCAACGTGTTCCACAACCCCCTTCAACAAGAGCTAGCCGAAAAGCTTTGCTCTCTAACGAATATGGATAATGCCTTTTTATGTAATTCAGGCGCCGAGGCAAACGAAGCGGCTATCAAAATTGCACGTAAATATGGCAATGAACGCAACATCAATACTCCGACTATTGTAACCATGAAACGCGCTTTTCATGGTCGAACAATGGCGACGATCTCCGCGTCTGCCAACCCTAAGGTACAGAAAGGTTACGAACCGCTTTTGTCAGGCTTCGTTCAAGTTGAACTGAATGATTTGAGCCAACTTAGAGACCTCTGTCGCTCTCGGGATGACCTTGTCGCTATTATGCTCGAGCCCATTCAAGGAGAAGCCGGTATTTTTCAAGCAAGTGACGAGTATCTGAAGGGTATTCGCTCTCTTTGCGATGAGCACAGTTTGCTGATGATTTGCGATGAAATTCAATCAGGCTGTGGACGAACAGGTGCTTTCTTAAGCTACCAACATACCGATGCAACACCTGACATCGTAACAATTGCAAAAGGCTTAGGTAATGGCTTTCCCGTAGGCGCCTGCCTTGCTCGCGGTGCAGCGAGCCAAGTATTAAAACCTGGAAGTCATGGAAGTACTTTTGGAGGCAATCCATTAGCGAGCAAAGCCGCCTTGACGGTTCTAGAGCAAACTCAGAGCCTTGATTTGATCCAGCGCGCGCAGCTTCTCGGAGAGCATATTTTAAACGAGCTGCGAGACGCGCTGCTAGGCGCGGATTATGTTGCAGATGTTCGGGGGCGAGGCCTCATGATCGGCATCGAAATGTCTGACCCTTGCTTCGCTTTAGTGCCGATCGCCAAAGAAAAAGGCATACTTTTGAACGTAACAGCGGATAAGGTGATTCGGCTTCTACCGCCTCTAACGATGAGCAATGAAGAATGCGAGTTTTTGATTGATGCCGTTATCCAAATCATCCGCCTATATGCCGCAGATGATCGCGCTAAGCCTCGACATAGCTAACACAACAGAGGTACATTCAGCCTATACTCAAAGATAGACAGGCTGTCTCTCATCAGTAAACATCAGGATGCTCATGGCACTTAGACATTTTCTTTCACTTGATGACTTATCAAGCAAAGAGCTCAAACAAATTATTCGTCGCTCGATCGACCTAAAAGCCGAACACAAGTCTGGCACCATTTTTGAACCTCTTAAAAACCGTGTGCTTGCTCTTATCTTCGAGAACTCATCCACCAGAACACGTGTCTCTTTTGAATCTGCCATGGCCCAGTTTGGCGGTTCGACTGTATTTCTATCACCTCAGGACAGTCAACTAAGTAGGGGCGAAACAATCGGGGATAGCGCTCGAGTACTCTCTCGGCTTGTCGATGCAATAGCTGTGCGCACCTACGAACACAAGAAATTGGAAGCCTTCAGTGAGCACTCGAACGTACCAGTGATTAACGCACTGAGTAATCAATTTCACCCCTGTCAGCTGCTAGCAGATATGCAGACCTATCAAGAGCATCGCGGCTCGATTAAAGGCAAAAATGTTTTATGGGTAGGTGATGGAAATAACGTCTGTAATACTTTCGTGCAAGCCGCGCGTCTTCTTGACTTCAAACTCACCATCGCATCCCCGACAAAATATGCCCCAGCACTTGCAACCAACCCAAAACATGCGGATCATTGCCGACTTATAGAAACGCCCGAGCAGGCTATTTCTGAAGCGGATCTCGTAGTAACCGATGCATGGTGCTCAATGGGACAGGAAGATGAAGCAGCGCAACGCGCTATCGATTTTCAAGGCTATCAGGTTAACGAACACCTGCTGCAAGCAGCAAAAAAAGACACACTTTTTATGCATTGCCTTCCCGCTCATAGAGGTCAAGAAGTAAGCGAAACCCTTCTGGACTCCCATTACTCCGTAGCATGGGATCAAGCTGAGAATAGACTGCATGCACAAAAAGCCCTGCTTGAGTTTCTTCTTTGCAACGTTTAACAACTAAGAGCCGTAATGAGCACCTTTTTAGAAGTCGATAGCTTGCTGTGTCAGTATGACGAGAACATCATATTAAAGGATTTAGGCTTCCACCTCGGGAAAGGCGAAATTGCTTCCTTACTTGGTCCTAGCGGATGCGGAAAAAGCACCCTTCTTAGAGCAATCGCGGGCTTTGAGACTCCGCAGAAAGGTTCAATCGCAATAAACGGAAAAGTACTGAGCGACAAAACCACCAACATTGCTCCTGAAAAACGAAGAATCGGTATGGTGTTTCAGGACTATGCCCTTTTCCCGCATTTCACCATTCAGCAAAATATTGCTTACGGCTTATCAAAGAAACAACGCATGGGCAGTGATGATCGCATTGACCGCTTGCTAAAACTCGTTGACCTTAGTGGCTTCAATCAACGCTACCCTCACGAGCTATCTGGCGGTCAGCAGCAACGGGTCGCTCTCGCACGAGCACTCGCTCCTGAACCCGAACTAATACTGCTTGATGAACCCTTTTCAAATCTCGACGCTGATCTTCGAACACGACTCGGAATTCAAGTTCGGGAAATCTTAAAGTCACTGGAAATTAGTGCAATTCTCGTAACACACGATCAGCAAGAAGCGTTTGCCATGGCAGACCATATTGGGTTGATTAATCAAGGAAGCATTTCACAATGGGGCACGCCATACGATCTATACCATGAGCCAAGCTCACGCTTTGTCGCGCAGTTCATCGGCCGAGGTAGCTTTCTAAAGGGAATCTCTGAAACGCATGAACGCTTCACGACGGAAATAGGACCCATCGAAGGTAATCGCTGCTATGCATGGCCAGAAGGAACACCGGTAGATATTCTATTACGTCCAGACGACGTGATGTATTCCGAGCACTCCCAAACGACCGCAACGATCTGCTCTAAAACCTTTGCAGGAACAGCGACACATTACATGCTTTCGCTTGAAAGCGGCGCAAAAATTGAAGCCGCTTTCCCAAGCCATCAAGACTTTAAAATTGGCGATGTAATAGGCTTTGAACTAGACACCGAGCATTTAATCGCCTTCAAATAGCTCGTCATTAGCCCCTAAGCCAAGTTAATGCGCGCCGCTCAGCCTTCTGGCTTGAATGCTCTAACGCACCCAACGGCCATCTGCCAACCCGAGGCCAAGCGAGACCGATCATCGTTTGATATCTTGGAGTCAAATCGACGCTCCAACTGCCATTTGCTCGCCACCTCTTCTAAGCTTGCAAACAACCCTGCTTGGACCGCCGCAACATAGGCCGCTCCCAACGCAGTTGTTTCGACTATTTGTGGACGCTCGACAGTCACATCACATAAATCTGCTAGGCATTGAGAAAACCAATCGTTGACGACCATACCGCCGTCCACGCGCAAAGTATCGATACTTGCACCATCTTTTTGCATTGCTGACAAAAGATCTCTCGTCTGATGCGCAACTGCTTCTAAACCTGCCGTCACGACCTCTTTCGCGCCCGTATCGCGCGTCAGGCCCAATACAGCGCCTCGCGCATCTGGATCCCAATATGGAGCTCCTAACCCAGTAAAAGCAGGAACCACATATAACTTGTTTTGGTAACCCACTTCGCTCGCTATCGATTCCGATTCACCTGCTGAGTTAATCACGCCCAGGCCATCTCGTAACCATTGAACTGCCGCACCAGCCACGAAAATACTGCCTTCTAACGCATACGTGGTCATACCACCCATTCGATATCCGACGGTTGTCAGCAGCTTATTCTCCGATGACAAAGCCTTCTCGCCTGTATTCAGAATAACGAAGCAACCCGTACCATATGTACTTTTAAGCATGCCTTCGCTAAAACATGCCTGGCCAACTAAAGCAGATTGCTGATCCCCGATAAGTGCGCACACTGGTATATTTACACCAAGTAACTCCTTTGCAGTCTCCCCGAAGTCCGCAGCACAGTCTTTCACCTCAGGAAGCAATGAGGCTGGCACATCAAAAAGCTGGAGCAGCTCATCGTCCCACTGCTGCTCATGAATATTAAACAGATTGGTTCGAGAGGCATTGGTGGCGTCTGTTGCATGCTGCTTACCACCGGTCAAACGCCAGAGTAAGAAGCTATCCACCGTTCCAAAAGCTAAGTCGCCGTTCTCCGCCGCTACTCTAGCGCCATCGACATGATCCAAAATCCAAGCTATTTTCGTTGCCGAAAAATAAGGATCCAGCACAAGTCCCGTTTTACTCGTTAACGTCTTCTCGTCAAACTGAGACCGGATCTTCTCGCATTGTTTGGCGGTTCTTCGATCTTGCCAAACAATCGCGTTATACACTGCCTTGCCAGTCTTTCGATCCCAAACAACGGTTGTCTCTCGTTGATTAGTAATACCTATTCCTGATATCTGCTCCGGATTAACACCTGCGTCTGCTACAACCTTGCGCATCACATCCAGCGTTGTGCTCCATATCTCTTCGGGGTCATGCTCAACCCAACCGTTATGAGGAAAAAACTGAGTGAATTCTTCTTGCGCTGTCGCTATATGCGCACCACGCTCATTAAAAAGTAATGCCCTTGAACTAGTGGTTCCTTGATCAAGCGATAGAATAAATCGATTCATTGTTATTTTTAGCCTTACGATAGTGGGCAGTTTCGATGCGTCAAAGATACGGTTCTGATAACTTTTTTCAACGCCTTTAAGCACGATGTTCGAAATTGTTGATTCGGTTCAAGTTATCTGAGTCTAATACGTTATCCTACGCGGGTTTATTCAGCACAAAACTAGAGAGCAAACAAAGCACATGGATTCAAAGAAGGTGTATGACCTTTTTATTATAGGTGGTGGTATCAATGGTTGCGGAGTTGCAGCCGACGCAGCCGGCAGAGGCTTAAACGTATATTTAGCCGAGCAAAATGATCTTGCCTCAGGAACTTCTTCTGCAAGTAGCAAGCTCATTCATGGAGGTCTGCGTTACCTTGAACATTACGAATTCCGCTTGGTTAAAGAAGCTCTGGCAGAAAGAGAGGTGCTGCTTTCAAAAGCACCACACCTTGTCAGCCCTCTGAAGTTCACTTTACCTCACCGCCCTCATCTGAGACCGTCCTGGATGATCCGAGCAGGCCTGTTTATGTATGACCACCTGAGTAAGCGTAATAGCCTCCCGAGCGCAAAGAGCGTTCCACTAGGCATGGCTGCAGGGTTAAAGCCAGACATCCAGAAAGGTTTTGAATACTATGATTGCTGGGTGGACGATGCCCGCCTAGTAGTAAACAACGCCATTGACGCCGCCGAGCGGGGCGCAACAATCAAAACTGGCGTTCGGTGTGAAGCGGCAAATTACGTTAAAGAAAAACAACAATGGGTTATCTCTTGCACAAATTTAGCTGACGGCGATTCTTATAAAGTGCACGCAAAACACATTATCAATGCTGCAGGCCCATGGATGCGACGCGTTATCGACAAAGGGGTACCCCAACTTAAAGCTTCGAGAGGCATTCGCCTCATCAAAGGCAGTCATCTCATCGTCCCTCGCGTTCCAAACGGTGATTCTGCCTACATCCTTCAAAACGAAGATCGGCGTATTGTGTTCGTTTTACCCTACCTTGATGATTATTCTGTTATCGGAACAACAGATAAAGAATACACGGGCCCTTTAGATGAAATTAAAATTGATGACGATGAGATAAAGTACTTAATATCGGTACATAATCAGCACTTCCTACACGAACTAAAGGTGTCAGACATAGTTGCCACCTATTCAGGAGTAAGACCGCTTTGTGACGACGAATCGAATGATCCCTCGGCGATTACTAGAGACTATACCATTGATACGCAGTCACTCGGTGCCAACGCATTTATATCGATATATGGCGGAAAGATCACTACATATAGGAAGCTCGCAAGCGCGGTATTGGAGGAGCTTCGCACATTTGAACCAACATTACCCAGAGAATGGACTAAATCAACGCCACTACCTGGCTGTGCATTTTTTGGGGAAACACGAAACGAAATCAGTAAAAGCCTTTCTGCGCGTTTCCCTTGGCTGAGCAAAGATCTAATAAGCCGCTATGCGTCTAGCTACGGTCACTTGAGCGAGCGCTTTCTTGCACAAAAAGAGTCTATGGAAGAACTGGGACAAGATTTTGGGTACGGGCTGACCGAGCAAGAAGTTAACTATCTCATTAACCACGAGTGGGCTCGAACTGCGGATGACGTGCTATTCAGAAGAACAAAGGTTGGTTATCATTTCAACAATAAACAGATAGAAAATTTAGAATCGTATATTGAAAAACGAATCAGGCCAGACGCTAGGCCCAGTTCGCTTTTAGAAAGCGCCGTATAGCTCCATATCAGGTGCGGCAAGCGTCAGCCGCGCCCGATCCTGCTCTCTTCACCATCCGCCATCTCGCTACTTCTTTGGTTTCTTGGCCATACGAGACTAAACTTCGCACCTCCCAAAGCATCACTTCTGCCAAGAAATGCTTTACCACCGTGCCAGTGCAGGATGCGCCGCACTATTGATAAGCCTAATCCATACCCGCCAGAACTTCGGGTGCGACTATCATCAAGCCGAGCAAATGCAGTGAACACTGACTCCCATTGATCTTCCGGAATACCAGGGCCATCATCTTCAACATCGACCCGACACGTATCTTGATCACAATGACAAGTAACACGTACCTTCGACTTCGCATACCGCGTTGCGTTACCAACAAGATTTTGAATAGAGCGATGAATGTAACGTGGTTCTACTTCGGTTTCATGCCACTCATCTGACTCAGCATCCATGACAGAGCTAATTTCCAGATCTGGCTTACCTACGCTTTGCTCATCTACCACTTGATAAACAATGTCGAAAAGATTGGCATGCTGAAAACTCAGTATTGGTCCACCTTGCTCAAGACGGGCATAGGTAAGAATTTCGTCTATAAGCTCATCTAGCTCTTGAATATCGCCATCAATCCCCTTGATTTGTTTCTGTCGAGACGCGTCATCGAAGCAATCTTCAATCATCTGAACACCAAAACGAATACGCGCCACAGGAGTTCGCAACTCATGCGAGACCGCATGAATCATTTCTTTCTGAACCAGCATCAAGCGCTGAATGTGATCAGCCATTGCATTGAAGGCCGTCCCTAAACGCTCCACCGACTCATTGCCGTCATTAGAAATTTTTACACGCGCATCCAATTCGCCTCTAGATATGCGAGCCGCAACGGTTTCAACACTGAGCAACTTGCGCTCATAACCTTGAACAAAGACAGCAACCAATCCATAGATACTAGCCAATAGACCGAATATCAAAAGACCTAGTACAGGCCAAGAAATCAAACTAAATGGCTCGGGAAACACGACTCTGTAGATTTCACCTGTTGGAGCTCGCAACAATGCAGACACACTTTTGTCAGAGACAACCAGATAGAACCCCTTCTCAGACAAACTATCTAAAGCACTTTGTGAGCGTAGCGCGTTCGCTTGTTCTAGAGGATACAAGGCCATACCCCAAGCATTTGCCAACTCTGCCACTACGGATTCCTGATTATCGGTAGCCTCCAACAGACCCCTGAAAACCTTCAAATACAGCTCATAAATACTACGACCGCTTTGATCAGACTCAAGCTCTAATAACAGTGTTGGTTCAAGAGATACGTAGCTGAGAAACAATCCCTCAGTACTTGTGAATACGACCTGCCCAAGGTCGAGGCGAGCATGAATCAGATTATCGATATTATCTTGATCACTGGAAACCACAGACAAAGCGTTCATATTTAAATCGGCTAAGATGAACTGGTGCTCTGACACGTAGCGAAGCACCGGATCTACAAGATGACTCCAGTAGGCTTGGTGTCGAACATGATTTGAGGTTGCGATAACTAAGAAGGAGAGGAGAACCAAGCCGGCTAGGAAGCCGGCCAGACTCATAAAGATTCGAATCGCGGGGCTATTCAAGAGATCAACCGACTAAGCTTCTTTAACGAAGAGATAACCTTTACTGCGAACCGTTTTTATACGACGCGGATGCACTGGGTCATCGCCGATTTTCGGACGAATACGTGACACTCGAACGTCAATCGATCGATCTTGGCCGTCATACTCTATGCCTCGCAACGCAGTAAAAATCTCCTCTCGGCTCAGAACATTTCCTGCATTACTAGAAAGCAACCAGAGCAAATCAAACTCTGCGCTGGTTAGATCAATACTTTCCTCATCTAACCAAGCCTCACGCATAGATGAGTCTATGGTTAGATTGTTGAATACTAAGCGCGTCGGGCCTTCACCATCCTGACCTGCTTGATTGGCGCTATCAGAAGCGTTATCTATATCTTTAATACGGCGCAACAAAGCTCTGATCCGAGCCAGTAGTACACGAGGCCGAACAGGTTTTGACATATAATCGTCAGCGCCCATCTCAAGACCCAAGACCTGATCAAGGTCATCCGTTCGCGCTGTTAGCATCAAAATCGGGCCGTTATACGTTGGACGAACCTTCCGACAGATCGACAAGCCATCTTCGCCAGGCAGCATTAAATCCAACACGACCAAGTCAGGCTTCTCATTGATAATGCGGTCAACCGCATGAGAGCCGTTTGCTTCAACAGAAACGACTAAACCATTACTTTCCAAATACTCTTTGGTGAGATCGGCCAACCTTTCGTCATCCTCTACAATAAGGATACGCCACGCTTCATTTTGATCTTCTACGTCCATCAGCTTTTCTTATTAAACTAAGTGTGAATCGGATGCTTGAGCCCTTATATTACAGCCAAACACGCGTTGTTACATTTAGTATATATGCTGTTTCAAAAATTACCCGCCGAAAAGAATAAATTCTTTGTTACCTCAGGAGATAACAGATTGGGTTTTAATCGTTATTATCACTAACAGAGACAATCTCTAGCTCAAAAACGAGCGTCAAACCTGCCAAAGGATGGTTAGCATCAACGGTTACGCCGCCCTCGTTTACTTCCACAACTTGAATTATTTGCGTCTGCTCACCCGTATTGGTTTGAAACTTCATCCCGGGTTCAAGGTCAGCGATATCAAACAGCTCCCTAGATACCACGTTAACAAATTCTGGACGATGCGGACCATAACCTAACTCCGGGGGAATCGTCGCTTCAATTCGATCTCCGGCGCTGCGGCCATCAACGGCCTTCTGCAAACCCTCGATGACATCTGAGGCGCCGATTTTTATCTTCATTGGCTCTCCACCCTGGGATGTATCCACTACCTCCCCATCGCTTCCTTTGAGCCAATAATGCACAGTATATGTTTTCATAACTACCTCTTGTCCGAGCGCTCGACTAACCAGTCTGCACTGAGAGCCCATGTATGCGCGGGAGCAGATGCACCTGCAAATACACCGGCATGTCCTCCGGGCGCAATACAGAATTCTTTATCCGTGGATGACACAATATCCAGAATCTTGTGTGCAGCTTTCACGCTAACGATATTATCGCTCTCTCCAGCAAAGGCCAAAATAGAACACGCAATCTTATTGAACTGCGCTTTAGCCTGCCCGATGCGCATCGCACCACTAGCAATTCGGTTATTAATCATCATATGGACGGCCATGTCCTTAATTGTCTCGCCAGGGTAATCGACCATGTCATCAAACCACTTACTCATGGTCAGACTCTCCTCCAGATACTCACGATCCCAGAGATTTAAGAACTTCTCATACGAATTGATCACACTACCAATCGGGTTGGTCAATTTGAAAGCGACCGAGGACACCCATCCTGGCACATGAAACATTTTCGCCGGCATATCTAAAAGCGAGACATTCAACATACTGGAAATACTTTGCGCAGGCTTGTATACCACCGAAAGAAACTTTCCTGTGAGACCACTTTGATGCATATCGACAGGACTAGCTACTGTAATTAGGTTTCGAACCCTCTGATCTCCAGAGGTAGCGAGATACATCAGAGACAACAGCCCCCCCATGCAATAGGAAAATATCGATAGCTCTTTTACACTTGCATGCCCTAGCACGGAATCCACGACATCCGGCATCCACTCCATTACATAGGACTCAAGCGAGAGATTTGAATGATCTGCCGTCACATCCCCCCAATCAACCAAGTACACATCAAATCCGCGAGCAAGAAAATAACGCACAATACTTCGATGCGGCATTAAATCGAAGATCATGGATGTGGCCGCAAGCGGAGGAACAAGCAAAACCGGTATTCGGTCCGAAGGCTCTTCAACGGTAACCGTCTGGCCTGCTATCTCAATCTCAGCATCGAGTAATGCCTGGTAATGCCTTACCGACATAATGCCATCAGCATGAATGACATCGTAAGGACTGAGGTCAGCAATCACAAAATTCTCTGAAAACAATGTCTGCTCAACTCCATGGCGTACAGACCACAGTGCTTTTTTTATCAATCCGGGTTCTTGTGACATATAAGGTTCTTTAATCAATCAGGGGCAAGGGATTGTATGTATTTGATGCAGCCGGTCAAGCTCCACTAACACATCGTTAGATAACACCACATCAATGGAAGCTATGTTTTCACTTAACTGATCAATGTTTGTCGCACCAATGATATTACTGACCACAAACATTTGCTGATTAACAAACGCCAGAGCCAATTGGGTAATAGACATTCCCTGAGAAACTGCGAGCTCTCGATAAGCCTGTGTTGCCTTTTCTGCTCTGTCGTGAGTATAACGCGTGAACCGATCAAACAAGGTTAAACGCGCACCTTCAGGGCTGCGTCCGCCCAAGTATTTTCCGGAGAGCACGCCAAATGCCAAAGGCGAATATGCTAACAGTCCAACATTCTCTCTAATCGAGCATTCGGCAAGGCCGACTTCAAAACTTCGGTTAAGCAAGTTGTAGGGATTTTGTATCGATACTGGGGGAGGCATATCTAGCTCCTGTGCAACGCTTAGCGAAGTCATTAGCCCCCAGGGGGTCTCGTTAGACAAACCCCATTGCCTTATTTTTCCGGCATCTAGATGCTCTTTCAGTGCTGACAAGGTGTCAACTAAAGGTATCGCTTCAGCGGCGTCATCGTGACTATAACTAAGCTGACCAAAGTAATTAGTTTGACGCTCAGGCCAATGAAGCTGATAAAGATCAATATAATCTGTACCGAGACGCTTTAAACTCGAATGCAACGCTTGAGAAATGTGCTTCGAGGACAATCTAGAGCCTCCGCGTATATGTCTCAACCAATCGCCGGGACCAGCTACCTTGGTAGCGAGAATTAAATCATCCCGCCGACCACGCCTTTTTAGCCAAGAACCGATGTGCGCTTCCGTTAAACCTTGAGTTTCTTTTCGGGGAGGCACCGGATACATTTCCGCCGCATCTACAAAGTTGACGCCATGCGCAAGCGCATAGTCTAACTGCTCGTGCGCTTCCGACTCCGAATTTTGCTCGCCCCAAGTCATTGACCCAAGGCAAATCTTACTAACCCGAATGTCTGACCCACCTAGAACTGAATACTTCATCCGCCCCCCCCTTTGAGACAAAAAAAAGCCCCGGCAACGTACCGGGGCTTTTTGAATGCGCTCTGACTAGCCGCCTAAGAATTTGATCATAACACCTGCAGCAACCGCAGAGCCGATTACACCAGCTACGTTCGGCCCCATTGCATGCATCAACAAAAAGTTCTGCGGATTATTATCCAAACCAACTTTGTTCGACACCCTTGCTGCCATTGGCACAGCCGAAACGCCAGCGGAACCGATCAACGGGTTAATTTTATTGGTGCTAAATACATTCATTGCCTTGGCCATTAGGACGCCAGTACCAGTACCAACACCGAAAGCTACCATGCCGAGAATCAAGATACCTAGCGTCTGAAGATCGAGAAACTTATCAGCGCTCAACTTTGAGCCCACTGACAAGCCAAGGAAAATCGTCACAACGTTGATCAGCGCGTTCTGAGCGGTATCGGATAAACGGTCAACAACGCCACACTCTTTCATCAAGTTACCCAAGCAGAACATCCCCAACAGCGGTGCAGCATCAGGTAGAAACAGTGCAACAAGAATCAACACAGCAATAGGGAATAGAATCTTCTCCAACTGGTTAACAGGACGAAGCTGTACCATTTGGATCTTACGCTCTTCTGCCGTTGTTAGTGCGTTCATGATTGGAGGCTGAAGCACTGGAACAAGCGCCATGTACGAATACGCTGCAACCGCGATAGCACCAAGTAAGTGAGGAGACAATACGCTTGCCACGTAGATAGACGTCGGGCCATCCGCCCCACCAATTATACCGATTGCCGCCGCTTCATAGATGGAGAATTCCATAATGCCAGAAGTGGTGAGCAAAGCAGCACCAAGGACGGTACCAAAAATGCCGAACTGGGCCGCAGCGCCAAGCAGAATCGTACGCGGATTTGCAAGCAATGGACCGAAATCAGTCATCGCTCCAACACCCATAAAGATCAACAAGGGACCAACCGTACTTCCAATAATAACGCTATAGAAATTCGCCAACATACCATTAGCGTAACCCGCATTTTTCGCGACCTGATCAGCGGCAAATACTGTTGATGCGTTACCCTCAGCATAAGCTGTCTTAAACGCCTTTAAGGTTTCAGCAGTTATATCTTGCCCTACCTCGAAAGGAATTTTTAACACCTCAGCTAATGCAACCATCACTTCAGGCTTGTGGAAGTGAATCGCATTTTCCGCTGCAGTCAGCGCTAGCCCAGCTTCAGGTATGTTCGCAAGAACCCCACCAAAACCGATCGGAACTAAAAGTAATGGCTCAAAGCCCTTCTTAATTGCTAAGTACAGCAAGAAGAGACAAACCAAGATCATCGTAATTTGGCCGCCAGTGATATTGTAAACACCACTACCAGTCCAAAGATTGAGGATATTCTCCATATCAAATGAACCCTATTACAGTGTTAACAATGTATCGCCGACAGCGACAGAATCGCCAACTTTAACGCTGATAGTTCCGACTGTACCCGCCCGTGGCGCGCGCACTTCCGTCTCCATCTTCATCGCTTCAAGTATTAGCAATAAGTCACCTTCCTGAATTGCTTGACCAGGCTGAGCGACAATCTTAAAGATATTTCCAGCTAGCGGCGCAGGAACAGGCTCACCACCCCCCGCGGGAGCTGCTGCCGGAGCCGCTGCAGAAGATGAACCTCCTGCAACAGGAACAACACCCGTGATGTCTCCACCATCTTCCACTTCAACGGTGTAAGACTGGCCGTCAACATTTACGGTATAAACCCCTTTGCCACCTTTAGCTGAACCTTTCACATCATCTTCACTAGGGATTGGCTCAAATGCATCCGCATTGTCGCGATTTTCTAGGAACTTAAGGCCAATCTGAGGGAACAAAGCATAGGTAAGAACATCATCAACAACGTCATCAGAAAGTTTGAAGCCATTCTCTTTAGCTAGACCTTTTACCTCTTCAGTCAACTTGTCCATCTCTGGCTCAAGCAAATCCCCTGGTCTACAAGTAATTGCTTCCGCACCATCAAGAACACGCTCCTGAAGCTCTTTGTTATAAGGCGCTGGCGCTGACCCATACTCCCCCTTCAATATTCCAGCCGTCTCTTTTGAAATCGACTTGTAACGCTCACCAGTCAAAACGTTAAGCACAGCCTGTGTGCCCACTATTTGAGAAGTTGGCGTTACCAGAGGGATGAAGCCTAGGTCTTCACGGACACGAGGGATTTCTTCCAATACCGCATCAAATTTGTCGGCTGCGCCCTGCTCTTTCAACTGGTTTTCCATATTGGTAAGCATGCCACCAGGAACCTGCGCAATCAGAATTCGAGAATCTGTGCCACGCAAAGAGCCTTCAAACTTAGCGTACTTCTTACGAACCTGACGGAAGTAAGCAGCGATCTCTTCAAGCAATGTGATATCAAGACCTGTATCACGATCCGTTCCCGCCAAAGCAGCGACAACACTTTCAGTCGCTGTATGACCATAGGTCATCGACATAGACGAAATCGCAGTATCAACACGATCGATGCCAGCCTCTACCGCCTTGAGGATAGTCATATCCGAAAGGCCTGAAGTTGCATGGGCATGGAGCTGCACTTCTAGATCAGTTTGCGCTTTCAAACGGCCAACTAACTCGGTAGCAGCATAGGGAGTCAATGTGCCTGCCATATCCTTGATAGCAATCGAATCTGCACCGAGATCCTCAATCTGCTTAGCAAGAGATACCCAGTTCTCCAGAGTATGAACAGGGCTTGTCGTATAAGAGAGTGTGCCTTGAGCGTGACCGCCGTTTGCCTTAACAGCCTTCAAAGCTCGCTCAAGATTTCGTGGATCGTTCATCGCGTCAAATACACGGAAAACTTCAACACCGTTCTTAACTGCGCGCTCAACAAACTTGTCTACCACGTCGTCAGCATAGTGACGATATCCAAGCAAGTTCTGCCCTCGCAAAAGCATTTGCTGCTTTGTTTTTGGCATTACTTTTTTCAACTCTCGGATACGATCCCAAGGATCCTCACCAATGAAACGAATACAAGAATCAAACGTAGCGCCGCCCCATGACTCCAGGGACCAATAACCAACTTGATCTAGTTTTTCAGCAATTGGAAGCATGTCGTCAATGCGCATGCGTGTCGCAAGTAAAGATTGATGAGCATCTCGAAGAACTACATCGGTAATTCCGAGTTTTTTGGTTGCATCAGTCATTATGTAAAGGCCTTCTATTCAAGGTTCGTTTTATATCAGATTAACGTTTTTTATCAGCGCGGTACGTATTTACAGCTTCTTGCAAAACAGCGAGCATTTTTGCATCAACCGGTGCCGAGGCCATTGCAGGCGCAGCAGGTTTAGCGGGCTCAGGAGCTGGGGCGTACTTATTCACCATCTTCGACATCAAAGTGGTGACACCAACCAATATTGTCAAAAATACGAATACGAAGCCCATGCCCACAGCCATCAAGCTGAGAGCTTCGGTCATTAAGTCACTCATAGTGTGATAACCCTTTATATGTGCAAAGTCAGCGGGCAGACACATTCCAACCCGCCTCTTTAAAAGCTTGGCTAATTTACTCCCATTCAATTGGAGTGGCAAATTTGAATCGGCTATTCAGCCTATAAGTAAAACTGATGCTTTAAATCAAGCGGAAAAGAAAAACAAATATAACAAGCGTTACGATAGCTCAAGCGAAATGATCTGAGAACAATTCAAATGACACAATGCTTGGAGCTCGGAAACTCTTAAGGATTAAAAATTGAAATGGCGCGGCTGGCAGGATTCGAACCTGCGACCACCTGGTTCGAAGCCAGATACTCTATCCAGCTGAGCTACAGCCGCAAAATACGATGTCGATACTGCTAAAACTTCGAGATGGGTTTGAAGTGGCGCGGCTGGGAGGATTCGAACCTCCGACCGCCTGGTTCGTAGCCAGGTACTCTATCCAGCTGAGCTACAGCCGCGTATCTTCAAACTTTCGTGGCGGAGAGAGAGGGATTCGAACCCTCGATGGGCGTAAACCCATACACCCTTAGCAGGGGTGCGCCTTCAGCCACTCGGCCATCTCTCCAGACGCGGCGTATAATACCAAAATAATATTAAATGCCAAGCGCCAATTCTGTTTATTTCGACTTTTTTAAGCCGACTTAGAAAAACCCAAAAAAGATTGGTCAACTAATCGTCAGATTGTCCAGATTCTGCCTTTTCTTTCTGAATTCGCTGATAAATTTCTTCGCGATGAACCGATACATCCTTAGGCGCATTCACACCGATTCGAACCTGATTCCCTTTAACGCCAAGAACAGTGACTGTTACATCATCACCCACCATAAGCGTTTCGCCGACACGCCGAGTCAATATAAGCATTCGCTTGCTCCTTCTATTCCTACCACTAATCCAATGTTGACTTGCAGGCCCTCCAATTTTACTACCCGAGTATCGTCCAGATTTCCCAAAAATAAAGGTTTAACGAAAAACTTTTAAAAGTTGAGTCAGGTTACTGCCCATTCAAGCTATTTAAGACGCCTAGACATAAGGCGCCAACTTATTACGCTTCCTCACCTAAATCGAATGCACTATGGAGCGTACGCACGGCAAGCTCCATATATTTTTCATCAATGACGACTGAAATTTTTATTTCGGACGTTGAAATCATTTGTATATTGATTCCCTCCTGAGACAGTGCGTCGAACATAGTGCTGGCAACACCCGCATGAGAGCGCATCCCAACACCTACAATAGAGACCTTGGCAATACCATCATCCCCGACAACGCGCTTTGCTCCAAGAGCTTCGCAGACCTGCTCTAAAATAGACAAGGCCTTTTTAAAATCATTTCTATGAACTGTAAACGTAAAGTCAGTACAATTATCAACGCCAATATTCTGCACAATCATATCGACTTCGATATTTTGATCACTAACAGGCTTAAGGATTTTGCTGGCTATTCCAGGAATATCGGGAACTCCGACCAGTGTTAGCTTTGCCTCGTCACGATTAAACGCGATACCAGACACGAGAGGCTGTTCCATATTTCCCTCATCATCAGTTGTAATTAAAGTGCCCGTACCCTCTTTGAAACTCGAAAGAACACGCAACGGTACATTGTATTTACCTGCAAACTCGACGGAACGGATTTGCAGCACCTTGGATCCAAGGCTCGCCATTTCGATCATTTCTTCAAAAGTGATCTTTTCCATACGACGAGCACCCTCTACGACTCGCGGATCCGTAGTGTAGACGCCATCTACATCCGTATAAATTTGACACTCATCCGCTTTTAACGCTGCAGCCAATGCAACGGCAGTAGTGTCGGAACCACCACGACCCAATGTCGTAATGTTGCCATTGTCATCAACACCCTGAAAGCCTGCAACAACGATAACTCGCCCAGCATCCAGATCTTTGCGCATCTTGTGTTCGTCAATATCCATAATACGCGCTTTCGTATGCGTACTATCCGTCTTGATTCGAACCTGAGCACCGGTGTAAGACCTAGCTTCACAGCCTCTTTTATTTAAGGCCATACTAAGCAAGGCTATGGTAACCTGTTCGCCCGTAGACACGAGCACATCCATTTCACGAGGAGTCGGCTCTTCCATTATATCTGCCGCTAAACCGATCAAACGGTTCGTCTCTCCACTCATCGCCGAAACGACCACAACAATGTCATCGCCTTTTTCACGAAACGCTTTAACTTTATCAGCAACCGCTTCGATACGCTCAACCGAGCCTACAGAAGTACCACCGAACTTTTGAACCAACAAGGCCATTGCTAACTATTCCTATACTGCCCGAACAAGGCTATAAATCAAAAAGCGCGCGATTATACCTTACTTGCGACCCATTCTTGAACCCCAGATAATGCGGCATCTAGTTTGTCGATATTCGTGCCCCCGCCTTGCGCCATATCAGGACGACCACCACCTTTTCCATCAACCTTTGCAGCAATCTCTCGCATCAAATCTCCCGCTGGAAACCGTTTCGATATTGACTTGGAAACACCACTTATCAGAGTCACCTTGTCATCCTCAACCGAGGCCAACATCACGACCGCCTCACCAAGCTCATTCTTTAACTTATCAACAGCATCCATTAATCCTTTTCGGTCCATACCGTCGACTTTCTTGGCTAATACCTTGACACCGCTTATCTCGATAGCTGATCCGGCGATCTCACTTCCAGCATCAGCTGCGAGCTTGGACTTTAATTTTTCCAATTCTTTCTCTAGCAGCTTAACTTTATCGAGCTGCTGTTGCGCCTTATCCAAAACATCCTCTTTGGAACATTTCAGCTGAGAAGCGATTGCAGAAACACTCTCAAGATTTGACCTCACATACTCTTCAGCACCAAGCCCTGTAACCGCCTCTATTCTGCGAACGCCCGACGAGATTCCTCCCTCCGAGAGGATAATAAATTGACCGATATCTCCTGTCCTTTGAACATGGGTTCCTCCGCACAATTCAACAGAAAACGACTTTTGACCCATCGATAGCACACGAACCTCATCTCCGTATTTCTCACCGAACAACGCCATAGCCCCCATGTCTCTCGCACTTTCCATGTCTGTCAACGTCGTAAGGACAGGCGTATTCATTCGGATCTCATGGTTCACAATCCGTTCTAATTCAGTAATTTGATCCTTGGAAACTGCTTCATAATGGGCAAAATCAAAGCGCAATCGTTCATCGTTTACCAAAGATCCCTTTTGAACAACATGCTCTCCCAAGACCTTCCGTAAAGCCGCATGTAAGAGGTGCGTTGCCGAATGATTGAGGGCTGTCGCATCGCGAACAGCTTTGTCTACAATGCACGACACCGAATCTCCTTGATCGAAAGAACCTGCGACAACGCGACCAATGTGCAGAAACTGCTTACCCTGCTTTTGCGTATCTTCTACGCGAAACTGAGAATCACCACATGTAATTAGGCCTGTGTCGCCAGCCTGCCCACCTGACTCAGCATAAAATGGCGTAACATCAAGCACTAACGCACCTTGCTGACCCACGCTAAGTGACTCAGACTGCCCTTCAATTAAGGTCACGATGACTTTGCTTTCACCCTGCAACTGCTCATAGCCAACAAACTCAGTCTCACCCTCAATCACAGCGCTATCGTTGTAGTCTACTCCAAACTTACTAGCAGATCGTGCTCGTGCTCGCTGAGCCTCCATAGACTTCTCAAAACCATCATAATCGAGCGTCAAACCGCGTTCCCGGGCAATATCATTGGTCAAATCTACGGGAAAACCAAACGTGTCATAAAGGGTAAACACCGTGTTGCCAGAAATCACCGATCCAACAAGTTCCGCCATATCTTGCTCCAACAAACGCATACCTTTATCTAACGTTTTAGCAAACTGCTGCTCTTCCTGAAGCAGTATCTTCTCTATTTGAACTTGGCCGCTCTTCAGCTCAGGGTAAGCATCGCCCATAATCCGAACCAAGCTAGCCACTAACTTATGAAAAAAAGAACCCTGCGCACCCAGCTTGTTTCCATGACGGATCGCCCGGCGAATGATCCGGCGAAGCGTATAGCCTCTACTCTCGTTCGAAGGCATGACACCATCCGCTATTAGGAAAGCACTTGAACGGATATGGTCAGCAATAACCCGGAGGGATTTTTCCTCCTTCGAGACACCTCCTAGCAACTTAGAGACATCACCCAAGAGATCATCGAACAAATCAATCTCGTAGTTACTATGAACATTCTGCATAACCGCGGCAATGCGCTCCAAGCCCATTCCGGTATCTACGGAAGGTTTAGGCAGTGGGTGCATGACACCATCAGCAGTTCGATTGAACTGCATAAAAACAAGATTCCAGATTTCTATGTATCGATCACCATCATCATTCGGGCCACCAGGAGGGTCTCCAACAACATCAGCACCGTGATCATAGAAAATTTCAGTACAAGGACCGCACGGCCCTGTATCACCCATAGACCAAAAATTATCTTTTTCTCCTAAGCGTGAAAACCGACTCTGATCAATTCCGATATGCTTAAACCAAATATCTTCGGCTTCTTTGTCATCTTTATATACCGTCACCCAAAGCTTTTCCGCAGGGATTGAAAGCTCTTCGGTCAAAAACTTCCATGCAAACTCAATTGCCTCAGCCTTGAAGTAGTCACCAAAACTAAAGTTGCCCAACATCTCAAAAAAGGTATGGTGTCTCGCCGTATAACCGACATTCTCGAGATCATTATGCTTACCACCGGCTCGTACGCACTTCTGAGAAGTCGTCGCTCTGTTATACGCCCTTTGCTCTGCCCCCAAAAAAGTGTCTTTGAACTGATTCATACCAGCATTGGTAAACAATAAGGTGGGATCGTCCGCCGGAACAAGCGAACTACTTGCTACTTTTTGATGCCCATTTTGAGCAAAAAAATCAAGAAATTTTTCACGGATAACAGCAGTCTTCATCGTATCGACTCACAACTATTTGTATTTTTTAGGATGTAATGATTACAGAAATCAAAGAGCTGACAACTCTATCATAATTTACTTTTTCGGAAATCCTAAACCACTGAATATCAGCGAGAAAACGTAGTTGAAAGGTAATATTTTCTAAACTTGAGGTCTCAATTACGATAAGATGCGCGGATAGAAATCGTAGGGTGAATCATGCGCGAATTTAAGGAAAAAAACCTTGAGCTCTCCAAGGCGAGCTTAACTCGGCGACTGGCCGCGATGTTTTATGACTCCTTGCTCAACATTGCACTATTGATGGTAATGACCGGCATTTATATGATGATCTCGAAGAGGGTTGTCGGGACCGAGGCCTACAAACAAATGAACGAGTCAGGATCAACCATTGGCGACCCATTGCTGTCAGTCGTACTGCTATCTACTCTGGTTTTATTCTATGGCTATTTTTGGACTCGGACCGGACAAACCCTTGGCATGCAAGTCTGGCATATTAGAGTTCAAACCAAAGATGGCCAACCAATCACTTGGCGCCAAGCTTTTACCCGTGTCCTCAGCGCAGTTATCTCGGCCTCGGTTTTTGGGCTGGGCTACTTATGGGTACTGGTCGACAAGAATGGGCGATCACTTCAGTGTATTCTCTCGAACACTGAAATTGTGCGAATACCAAAAAGAACGAAAACAGACGCTACTTAAGCTTCCGCACACCTGCAACGGAAAGCACAACACCAAAAACGTATGCGGCAACCACCTTCCAGTCCATAGCACCAAATGCCTGACCTAGCTGACCACTAACCGAGTTACTCGTGTTGTAACCCCACGCAATCAAAAGTGTACCCGCCAAAAGCAAGGCCATACCAACCAATCTTTGAGTCGCCAAATCCGTTCTCCTATGCAAACTCTGAGTTAAGACAATGAAACAACATCTGTCTATAAAAAACGCGTACTACGCTCACCTCAACCAGACATAAAGCACAATAAATTCAAGACAGGATAGCAGAAAAGCTGGAATCAAGTCTTGTCCGGCTAAAGGCTGTTTCGTAACAGCAAGGCGGCTGGGCGATAGCACTTGGCTATGAGAACAGCACGCTCCAGACATAAAAAAACCCCAGCAGGATGTCTGCTGGGGTTTCTGATTAAAGCCTGACGATGACCTACTCTCACATGGGACCTCCCACACTACCATCGGCGATGAACCGTTTCACTTCTGAGTTCGGGATGGGATCAGGTGGTTCCAGTTCTCTATGGTCGTCAGGCAAAACTCTGGTTGAAGACCATCACTGATC
>NZ_LWFT01000771.1:0-1260 GCF_001635105.1 Oleiphilus sp. HI0079 | reverse complement strand
TAGACCAACACAAACGTTCTGATTATTTGGACTACTCTCTAATCATCAAATGACCGGAGCGTTAGCCATGATCAAGCATTTTCTGAGAGCACCCGGGTTGTTCGTCTCATTGGTTTTTGCCTCGATCCTTGGCTCAAGCCTTACCTTCGCGAGCGACGATATCACCTTGAGGGTTGAGGTGGTCGGGGCTAAGCCGTCTTCAGGCCAAATCGTTTTGTCGTTGTTTGACTCCGCAACGCACCATTTAAAGAAACCTCTTGTTTCGCTGCGACAAAACGTGGATGCGAAGGGCAAGGCTTCGTTTCAACTTTCAGGTTTGGATGACGCACTGTACTCTGTGAGCGTGTTCTACGATGAGGATCAGGATGGGAAGCTCAATACCAACTTTATCGGCATCCCGACTGAGCTAGTGGGCTTTTCTAACAACGCTAAAGGCCGGTTCGGCCCGCCTACGTTTGAGCAAACCAAGATCCGTGCGTCTTCGGGTCGCCCAATTAAAATTCACTTAAATAGCGTCGGCCAAGAAACCTGAGTTTTTTCTAAAAGAACTTCCTAAAAGGCCGTTCTATTTGTATCAAGTACCCTTTTCCCGGAAAAAACAATGTTAATAAGACTCGTGATATTCGTCGTTGCCGTGTCTTTTTCAGGTGTCTCGTATGCTGGAGACAGTGACCGCTTCATTAAGCAGCTAACATTCCAAACCGGCCAGACTCTGCTGATTGCCGAAGGCGAGCGAGAGGCGCGCTCTATCGGCAGCTTCAGCGTTAGGCTGTACGATGCTGGGGCTAAAGGAGATGAAACAACCTTCTTTCTTGACGGCCTGATTATGGCGCGCGATGGTGCGATCGAAACAGCAACGCTTGCCGATATTAACGGTGATCAACTATCGGAACTCATTGTTATCAGCCGAACAGTAGGCAGTGGAAGCTACCTATCAGCCTATGCCTTTTCTATCGCTGATAACAGATTGGAAAGCATCCACGAGTTAAACGGGATGCAACCTGACACCGACCCAGTAAACGCACTTAGAAAAGCATGCTGCCGCTAACCAAAAACAGGGCTGACGGACACTGAAATCGCACCAACTGCATTGCAGGCGGGCAATTTTGAACACATAATGCGCTGAGTACCATCAAAACCATTCATCCCACCGACTGACCGCACACAGAGGCCGGATCGCACATTGATTGCACAGTTACCAAAATGGGTTGAGATTGGTGCATTTGTACTGGCATTCGTTGCAGGCTTTGTAAACGCCAT
>NZ_LWFT01000770.1:0-2404 GCF_001635105.1 Oleiphilus sp. HI0079 | reverse complement strand
TTTACCCTCATGCGCCAAAAAATCAGTGGGATATGTCGATTGAAGTTATCGCAAAACTTGCCCGTAAGCATCATGCTGAACTGTTGAGCATTGGCAATGGCACAGCCTCCCGCGAGACCGAAAAACTCTGCGCTGACTTATGTAAGCGCTACCCTGAACTCCCGCTATCTCGAATTGTGGTGAGCGAAGCCGGTGCTTCGATTTATTCTGCCTCAGAGACCGCCGCCAACGAATTCCCCGATCTCGATGTGAGTATTCGGGGCGCGGTGTCTATTGCGCGACGCTTGCAGGACCCTCTAGCAGAATTGGTAAAGATCGAGCCGAAAGCCATTGGCGTTGGCCAATATCAACACGATGTTAGCCAATTTAGACTCGGTAAAAGTCTCGATGCCGTGATTGAAGACTGTGTAAATGCCGTTGGTGTCGATCTCAATACGGCATCAGCGCCATTACTTGCACGCGTATCCGGTGTGGCCGCAAACACAGCAAGCAATATCGTTGCATTTCGCGATGCCAACGGCGCATTCAAATCCAGAAAAGAGCTCAAAAATGTACCAAGGCTTGGCGACAAGGCTTTTGAGCAATGCGCCGGTTTCTTGCGTGTAAACGGTGGCGCAGACCCTCTGGATGCATCCGCTGTTCATCCTGAGTCTTATGGCTTGGTTGAACGCATCGCAAAATCACAAAGCGCCTCCGTCTCCGATTTAATCGGGCAAGCCAACAACCTCAAGCAAGTGCGCGTCGAGGATTTTGTCGATACGCGTTTTGGTCACCATACCGTAGAAGATGTACTAAACGAGCTGGCAAAGCCCGGTCGTGACCCGCGTCCGGAGTTTAAATTTGCCAGTTTCAAGGATGGGGTTGAAGAAATCAGCGACCTTGAAGAAGGCATGATTCTGGAAGGAAGCATTACCAACGTCACGCACTTTGGAGCCTTTGTTGATATTGGCGTGCATCAGGATGGACTTGTGCATATATCCTGTTTGGCCGATAAGTTCGTCAAAGATCCGCGTGAAGTTGTCAAAACAGGAGACATCGTCAAGGTAAAAGTGCTTGAAGCGGATGTAAAGCGAAAGCGTATTGCATTAACGATGCGCCTGAGTGATTCGGTCTCAGAACAGGCAAAACAAGACAGACAGGATAGAGGCGGGATTAAAACGGATAGAGCCAATAAATTGCCAAAACAAAAAGGCGCTAAGCAGGCTCCGGTCAACAATGCTTTTGCCTCTGCATTTGCCAAAGCAAAAAAGAAATAGCCCTGTTCGCCCCGATTGATTCATCGTAGTATGTTTACGCGCTGGAAGTGCTTTAAAAGGACAAGAAAATGACAATATCAACTTCGTCGCATGGTCATGGATATCAGGCACTCCTTAGCTATCTAAACGACTCAAACACGAGACTCATTTCGAGAGGACTCGAAAAAGAGGGCCTGCGTGTCACGCCCGACTTTTCGATCACCCAATCAGACCACCCTGACGCGCTGGGCCACCCTCTTACACATAGCTCAATCACTACGGATTACTCGGAAGCCTTACTTGAGCTCATCACCTCCGTGCAAACAACGCGTCAGGGCTTGATTTCAGAGCTTGAGGCAACCCACAAGTTTGTACTTAACAACATCGGCGATGAAAGCCTTTGGGCGGGCAGCATGCCTTGCCGACTCGATGGCAATGACAGCATTCGTATCGCCGAATATGGCGATTCCAACATTGGCCAACTGAAGCATGTTTATCGCAAAGGGCTTGATGTTCGATACGGGCGTATCATGCAGAGCATCGCAGGACTACACTTCAACTTTTCATTGTCTGACGAGTTTTGGAACACGCTCAAAGATGCAGAGAAAAGTCCTGCGACGCTGCAAGAGTTTAAATCTCAGAAGTACTTTGCGTTAACACGAAACTTTCGCCGCTACAGTTGGTTATTGATGTATCTGTTTGGCGCATCGCCGGCGCTCGACCAAAGCTTTTTAGAGGGACGCAAACACGATTTAGAACGCTTTGACGAAAAAGGCACCCTTTATCGCCCATTCGCGACATCGCTGAGAATGAGCGATCTCGGCTATAGCAATAACGCGCAAAGCTCGTTGAATATATGTTTCAACACGCTTGAAAACTTTACCAATACGCTAACGAACGCAATTCATACATCTTATCCGCGATACGAGGAAATTGGATTACACGACAGCGAGGGCTACACGCAGCTGAACACAAACGTGCTTCAAATCGAGAACGAGTACTACAGCTCTATTCGACCAAAGCGAACCACCCTGTCCGGAGAGAAACCGACTGCAGCATTAAATGAACGTGGCGTGGAATATGTCGAAGTACGCTGCCTTGATCTCAATCCTTATTTACCTCTTGGTATTGATGAGACGCAAATCGCTTTCGTTGACGCCTTCCTGCTC
>NZ_LWFT01000769.1:0-2051 GCF_001635105.1 Oleiphilus sp. HI0079 | reverse complement strand
TAGCCTGAGAGCATGTCTTTATTTAGCTCAAAATAAATACCCTCACCAAAGCACTCGTTTGCCAGCACCCATGATTGAAACTTTGATAAATCAGAGGACTGAAGGCGATCACCCTTGCCTCGCTTAAAACCTATAAATGCACGAACTTCCCTTAAACGCCGCACGCGACCAATAGAAGAAAAAATTAACTGAGCTTCACTTCCATATTCTGCATCAATAGGTACGAAACTGAGATTAAAATTGTCCTCATCAACATCTATACCGTTTCGAAAAACAGTCAACTCCTCTTCTAGAAGATTGCGCTGAGCAACACCCTCATCAATCTCCTGTAAAGACCCATTCTCTCCCGCCGGCTCTAAATCAGCCCCCTCATTATCGTTTTCAACAAACAAAAACAGTTGGTAAATTTCATCAGCACTGCGAACATCCATTAACTTTTTGCTAACAAAATTAAGCGCAGACAAGTAATTTTTAAAGTTCCCCGGGTTCGCAGTTCTAAGCAAAAAAGACTCAAATCGTTTTTTCCGAATATCAACATCTACTTCTCCAGAGTCCTTTAGACGTTGTAAAGCCTCTCTTGTGACGTCAATTTCGTGAGCCGCAAATGTGGGGCCGGCCCCAAAACTACTAGAAGTATCTGAACTAATGTCCAAAGCTGACAATACTTTTGGCAGGTATATTGATGTGCTTCCTCTAGGCTCGCACCGCATAGGACGGTCGCACGAATCAGGTTCGTGTGAGCGAGTAAACCATGGCTGACGCCCTGTGCAACTTTGTCCTTTAGCACCAACAATTTCTCGCCCTAACGGCTTGGAAAATAAATCCGAAAAATTTCTCTCAGAGTTACAGGCTTTGCACTTCACATACATTTGATCAAAGTCGCCACCGGCGGCACCACCTGCATGATATTCAAGTTGATCTTCTCTCGAGCAAGTCGCTTCGACCCCCCTCGTATTACTATGTGCCCAACGCCCCCAATTAATCTCTCCAAGATGTCCATTGTCACAAAACGCGACAAACCTCATGGGTACCAAATCTGATTTTTTACAGGCACTATTGCTACACTTTGGCGCATGTCCATAATCTAAATTCACATCTTTTTTGTAGCATCGCTGTAGCTGCTTACAGCGAGGGCAATGAAACCAAGTAGGGAAATAGACAACTGGAACGGAGATATCATTTTCATCAGCGATGCCTCTAAGCTCTCGTCCTTGTACCTGCTGACTCAAGCGTTCCAAAGCAAGTTCTTTTTTAGGCTTCAACCAACATCCCGTGTCTTTTATTGCAAACCCAACACCCTCAAAATCAACAATTGATCCCGGCCCGAATGATGTAAAGATCTGACCTCTCCGTAATTTTAAATCAGCCATCGATCTTTACCCCCACGTCTGCATCTACTCCCCTCATTGAAGTCATAGGAACAATACCAACACCCGTTTCACCGCGTTTTCTCGGCAAAAGAACCTTTTCCTGATGCGTTGACATTTTTCCGTAATATTTTAATGCAGGGGGATGTTTCGCCCATAGCTCCCATGCATCCTTGAAAACAGAAATCTCATCATGAATCGTTTTGCGCTCATAAGGGTACTCTTTACCATATGTAGCAAGAAGACGCGCCTCAAACCGTTCCAATGCTTTTTGCTGTTCAAGATTAGTGGGATCAAAGCGGTCTGCATGTGCATTATCAATCATATTTTTCACGCCATATCGAACCGCTATAACAAATGCCGCATGCAATGCTCGCTTAAGTGCAGGCTTCGTCCCAGGCGTAATACTCGTCGGCTCAACAAATCTGTATAAAGAACCATGGTAGTGTTTGAATCGCTCGTAGTGGCTTCTATCTCGCGGCTTAGCTGGCGAGTATAGGGTGACGACTAGACCTGGCCCTTGTGACTCAGGGCTTCGCCCTACCCGGCTCGATGCTTGAATGTATTCTGCTGTTGTTTTCGGCTGACCATTAACAACCATGAATCCAAGACGATCTATATCCACCCCTACAGATATCATATTTGTACAAGGGACAAACTCTCTTACATCAGTCTGCTCCGAAT
>NZ_LWFT01000768.1:0-1080 GCF_001635105.1 Oleiphilus sp. HI0079 | reverse complement strand
ATCATCTGAAGAAGGTGACGCAGAAGAATAAGCTCTACCCAGAGCGACTTCTTCTTGGTACTGGCTAGGGTATTTGCGGAACATCAGCAATGACACAACAGATCAAGCTGATCGTCGGACTCGGTAACCCCGGGAAAGAATACGCATCTACCCGCCATAACGCTGGTGCCATTTTTGTAGAAGCGCTTGCAACCCAAGCGCTTCAAACCCTAAAACCTGAGAGCAAATTCCACGGCCTGTATTCAAAGGCAACCATCTCAGGCCAAGACATCCATTTACTCATCCCTACCACCTTCATGAACCGAAGTGGACAAGCTGTTCAGGCGATATCGCAGTTTTTCAAAATCCAACCGGAAGAGATCCTCGTCGCTCATGACGAGCTCGATATTCCGATGGGGAGCATGAAACTGAAAAAAGGCGGTGGGCACGGCGGGCAGAATGGTTTGCGAGACATCATCACCAAGCTAGGCGGCAACAAAGAGTTCTCTCGACTTCGACTCGGAATCAGCCACCCAGGACATGCAAGCAAAGTAACTGGGCATGTACTCGGTAAACTAGGCAAAAAAGAAACCGAGCAGCTCGATTCTGTCATTGATGAAGCGATGCGCTACCTTCCAGAGATTATTTCCGGCGACACCGCGAAAGCAATGAACGCCCTACACAGCTTCAAAGCAGATTAGCGCAAACAACGCCGTCAAAGATTAGACATCCGCAAGTAATACATCGCAAAAGCCCAATCGCGCAGCGTGACCCTCACGGGTCTTATCTATATAATACGCCGACTTTTTAGACACCATCTTATTCAGGATTACGATCATGGGTTTTAACTGCGGCATCGTCGGCCTTCCAAACGTCGGCAAATCAACGCTTTTTAATGCACTAACCAAAGCAGGCATTGGTGCCGAGAACTTCCCGTTCTGCACGATTGAGCCAAATGCGGGTGTTGTTGCGATGCCAGACCTCGCCTGGATGCGCTTTCTTCAATCGTGCAACCTGAAAAGACGATTGCAACCACCATGGAGTTTGTCGATATTGCCGGCCTCGTCGAGGGCGCCTCTAAGGGAGAAGGTTTAGGCAACC
>NZ_LWFT01000767.1:0-572 GCF_001635105.1 Oleiphilus sp. HI0079 | reverse complement strand
ACATAATGCAGCGTATAGTGCTCTGCCCGAAGACTATAATTTGCCCCCGCGTTGCGGTCAATAAGGCTAACGCCTATGGGTGATTCAGTCGTATAATTTCGTTTCATTTATCCAACGGAGACACCATGTCTGAAGATGTTCATGTAGAAAGCGAATTTGAATGGCTTGCCAATGTATACAACATTAACGGCGCAATTAATCATCCAAGCGAACTGCATGGCATTATGATTGGTCACATTACAGGTAATACGCAATTGAAAGACGATGAATGGTTGGCTATGTGTCTAGATCACATGGGCATTGAAGAATTCAACGTTGAGAAGCAGCCGAATGTGCATCAGGATTTGTGTAAGTTTTATCGCGATACTTTAGAAAGTATCGCTGTAGATTCGAGCGCTTTTCAGATTTGCTTGCCTGACGATAGCTATGCAATTGCGGAGCGGGGCGAAGCCTTGGGTGCATGGGTTGGCGGTTTTCTGGAAGGTATTGCTGTGACGCAAACACACGCCTTGGCAAATCTAGACGAGGATCTGCAAGAGATTCTTCGAGATTTGGTAGAAATAAGTCAACTG
>NZ_LWFT01000766.1:0-1668 GCF_001635105.1 Oleiphilus sp. HI0079 | reverse complement strand
CGTCGAGCTGCACAGACGCTTCACGCAGTTCTTTTTGTTTGTCTGGTGGACAGGCAACAAGATACTCTTTGTCGAGAATCCTTACTTCAAGCGTATTCTGCTCAGACATTAATTTTGCTCCAGTGCGCGTAGACGACCAATCATTCCCTCGATCTTGGTTTTGGCAAGATCGTTTTTTTGAAGAAGTTTTGAGCGCTCGCTTTGAAGTTGCTCCTGCGACTTAGTCAATCGGGCGTTGTCTTCTTCAAGGCGCTCGCAGTATGCAATGAGTTGTTCGACTTTGTCTGAAAATCTGCTGATAGGCGAGTTATCCATTACGCCGTTCCTTCGTCATTATCGTGAGCGGTTAGAAATTAAAACATAATGCAGCGTATAGTGCTCTGCCCGAAGACTATAATTTGCCCCCGCGTTGCGGTCAATAAGGCTAACGCCTATGGGTGATTCAGTCGTATAATTTCGTTTCATTTATCCAACGGAGACACCATGTCTGAAGATGTTCATGTAGAAAGCGAATTTGAATGGCTTGCCAATGTATACAACATTAACGGCGCAATTAATCATCCAAGCGAACTGCATGGCATTATGATTGGTCACATTACAGGTAATACGCAATTGAAAGACGATGAATGGTTGGCTATGTGTCTAGATCACATGGGCATTGAAGAATTCAACGTTGAGAAGCAGCCGAATGTGCATCAGGATTTGTGTAAGTTTTATCGCGATACTTTAGAAAGTATCGCTGTAGATTCGAGCGCTTTTCAGATTTGCTTGCCTGACGATAGCTATGCAATTGCGGAGCGGGGCGAAGCCTTGGGTGCATGGGTTGGCGGTTTTCTGGAAGGTATTGCTGTGACGCAAACACACGCCTTGGCAAATCTAGACGAGGATCTGCAAGAGATTCTTCGAGATTTGGTAGAAATAAGTCAACTGGATTCCCGTATGGATAGCTCGGAGACCAGTGAGCGCGATTTCTTCGAAGTGTGTGAGTACGTGCGGATAGGCACGTTAAATCTTTACCTCGAGTTTAATGAGCTGCCTGACGGTGCTTCAAACGAAGAAACTGCACCGACCCTTCATTAAAACACTCGCGGCAGCAATCTAGAATTAACAGAATAACGAACTAAACGTATGAGCATTACCAAGAAAGAATTCGCGGCACGGCGTAAAGCGCTTGCCGAGCAGATGGGCGACAACGCAATTGCAATCCTTCCTGCATCCAAGCTGAAGGTGCGCAACCATGACGCTGACTTTCAATTTCGTCAGGATAGCGATTTTTACTATCTAACAGGGTTTAATGAACCAGAGGCTGTCTTGGCGCTTATTCCGGGTAGAGAGCACGGCGAGGCTGTGCTCTTTTGCCGAGAGCGTGATCCGGCAAAAGAAATGTGGGATGGCAAAATGCTTGGGCCTGAGGGCGCAATTAAGCAGCTTGGTTTCGATGATGCGTTTCCGATTAGTGATATTGATGAAATTCTTCCTGGTTTGATTGAAGGCCGCGACAAGGTGTTTTATGCGCTTGGTCGAAATGCGCAGTTCGATGCACAAATCATGGACTGGGTGAACACGATTCGCAGCAAGGTCAGAAGTGGCGCGCATCCACCCGGTGAGTTTGTCGCTATCGAGTACCCTTTGCATGAGCTTCGATTGTTTAAGAGTAAGGCTGAGATA
>NZ_LWFT01000765.1:0-733 GCF_001635105.1 Oleiphilus sp. HI0079 | reverse complement strand
ATGACAATATTTGGCGATGTTCGGGTGCGCCCAACGAAAGAATGTCCGCTCATACTCATGGCGATCAAGCCGAGGTCTATCGTACATTCCCGCTGACTGCCTCTGCCGCTGAGCTTCACTAAGAATAATCGCTGCCGCTACAGACACATTGAACGATTCAACCATTCCCATCATAGGNATAATAATATGCCTGTCGACAAGTTCAGCTGCCTCATCGCTTACACCTTGTTTTTCATTGCCAACTAGGATCGCACAAGGACGCGTATAGTCGACTTCGCGAAAATCAACTGCCTCCTTGGACAAATGCGCAGCATATACTTGATAAGATTGATCTTGGAGATGAGATATGCCGTCTCGCAGGGACTCATGTCGCTGAATATTCACCCAGCGATCACTACCCATGGCTGTCCCGGAGTAAGGTCGGTGCTTATCCCAAGGCCAGACCATGTGCAATTCATGCATGCCCACCGCATCACCGGTTCTGACCAAAGCGGCGATATTCCGAGGCTTATGTATTTGCTCCGCCAGCACCGTTAGGTCTGGCTGACGGCGATCCAATGTTTGCCTTAGTTTAAGGTAACGCTCTGGAGTCATATAACAAATGGGCGTAGGAGAATAATCCAAATATTTAGTACCGCCATACCGAGGATAGAGAGCCAAGTTAGAATCGTTCCGTAAAAGCGCCCAGTGCTTAACCCATCAACACGCGACAAGCCCCAAGCATGCATAACGC
>NZ_LWFT01000764.1:0-820 GCF_001635105.1 Oleiphilus sp. HI0079 | reverse complement strand
TAGAAATACCCACAACGATGCGATCCGGCTTCATAAAATCACCGACGGCAGCGCCCTCTTTCAAAAACTCAGGATTCGAGACCACATCAAACGACAAGCTCACACCACGATCAGACAGCACACTGTCGATTTTTGCTCGAACTTTGTCACCCGTCCCGACAGGCACAGTCGACTTATCAATCACAATTTTCTCATCTTCCATATGCGTTGCGATTGTTTCCGCAACGGCGAGCACATACTGGAGATCTGCAGAGCCATCCTCGTCCGGAGGTGTACCTACCGCAATAAACTGTAACTTAGCATGTGCAATGGCTTCTTCTGCATTCGTAGTAAAACGCAAATTCCCCGCCGCAAAGTTACTCTGAACAATCGCTTCTAGGCCGGGCTCATAAATCGGAATGACTCCGTTATTCAGCTTTTCAACTTTTCTCGCATCAACGTCAACACAAATCACATCGTGCCCCATATCAGCCAAACATGCGCCGGTTACCAAGCCGACATAACCCGTCCCAAAAATCGATACTTTCATTGAATTCCCTTATTAGCCCTTAACTAAACTCTTTGGCAATGCTTCCGTATGCAGACGCGCTTAAACAAGACACGCAGTCAACCTCTCTTCAGCAAAGACGAAGGCTGTTTTTAGCACACTTTATTGATCGTAATATTACACTTATAAGTAAGCCTAGCCGAATCTTTATGCCTAAGTTCTAAAAAACTTCGAACGCGGAGCTGAGGTGTAAAGTCAATGAGGCGACACAGACACCAATAACGTCAACTTACTTTACACTTCTACATTTTTCGAGAGACATTCATGTCCGCC
>NZ_LWFT01000763.1:0-1416 GCF_001635105.1 Oleiphilus sp. HI0079 | reverse complement strand
TCACGATTAACAGATAAATCGATCGATCCAGTTTCGGTTTTTCCAACCTTCGCTCGCGCCTGCTTTGACTCAATACCATGATCCAAGGCGTTTCGAAGCATGTGTTCTAATGGTGCAATCATTCGTTCCAAAACAGAACGATCCATTTCACCACCAGCATTATGTACCTCGAATTCAACAGCTTTATCTAGCTCGCCACTAATCTGACGTACAATACGTCTTAATCGCGGAACCATTGATGAAAACGGTATCATCCGAGTTTTCATCAAGCCTTCTTGTAACTCAGAGTTAATTCGAGATTGTTGAAGCAATAAGGTTTCAGCATCACGAGCCCTGTTTGACAGAGTTTCACGAAGCTCGGTTAGGTCGGTGGCACTTTCAGAAAGTGAACGAGATAATTGCTGAATAGACGAGTAACGGTCCATCTCTAGAGGGTCAAATTCCTCATATTCTGAAACCGTGATGCCTTCTTGCTCTGCGCGATAAAGCACCTGAGCCTCAGTTTCAATTTCCATTCTTCGAAGCTGTTCTCGAAGACGCTCGATCGTGGCGTTCATTTCTTCGAGCGTGAATCCAAAATCACTAATCTGCTGCTCTAAGCGACCACGCGATATACTCGTCTCGCCAGCAAGATTAACGAGGTCATCAATAAGTAAAGCACCAACACGAACTGTTTCCTGCGCACCCGCGCGTTGAGTGGTGTGTTTCTCTGTTTTCGTGCTTTTGCCTTGGCCTAATTGTGTGAGCGCGTTTGGATCTTGCTTTTCAGGGGCCGGAGCGGGCGCTTCTTGAGCATGCTGGCTTTCCTCTGGACCGGAACTATCCGACGTATCTTCGGCATTCCCAAGAAACTCTTTGATCAATGTATGCAGTTGATCTTGTGCGGCAAGAGCCGCTTCTTTTAGCGAACCGTCATAAGATTCATTGCTTTCAAATCCTTTAATCAGGCGGGACTCAAAATTATGGCTCGCATCAGCCAATGCATCTAAACTTGCTAATCGAGCACCGCCCTTTAGGGTATGCAGAGCTCTTTGCAGTTCCTGATTGAAATGCTGATCTTGAGGTGCTTCAGCCCAGTCTGCTAAATTAGTTTCTAGAGACTCAATCAGTTCCTGAGCCTCCTCCGCAAACATCTCCAGAACCTCTTGGTCAAAAGCATCATCTTCCTCAGCTTTTGCCTTCGAACGAGATTTCATGATTTGGTCGCGCAGCATATGCTCTAGCGCTTCGGTCAGGCGTAAAAACTGATCAGCATGCTCTGCCGGACCATCAGCCAAAAGTTGCGCCCCAGACTGAACACTTTTCTGCAGCGCGCTCCAGTCTTGCAGATCGCCGCTTACAAAGGCATCGAGACACTCAACTGTTTTAGCCAAGAACTCATTGTGCGCTCTAGATTCCCGTATAGCGGGTTGAGCA
>NZ_LWFT01000762.1:0-1405 GCF_001635105.1 Oleiphilus sp. HI0079 | reverse complement strand
GACTGGTCGAGATTAACAGGAAAAAAGCACTCCGAATAACCATAAAGGTGAGTACGCAGACTCCCAAAAACGCGCTACACTGCAGATAATAAAGAGTTTTTATTGTCGACGTACAAGGATCCGTTTGCGCATGAACGCTGAGCAATACACGCGCTGCCCGCATTGCAAATCTACTTTTGAAGTAACCGAAAGCCAGCTTTCTGCTGCTAGCGGCAAAGTTCGTTGCGGCGCTTGCATGGAAGTCTTTGATGCTCTTGCCTATCTGATTAACAGCCACGCTGAAAGCGATCGCGAGATAGAAGCAGCCGACATACCAGAAGACGAATTATCCGCAAACGTAGATCGAGATAACACGCCAGATGCACCCGATGTAGCCGAACAAGCTCCCCCTCATCCCGAGGAAGACGATCTAGTTTTCGAAGATTCGGCAGAAGACCTCGAAGAGGCTAAAAACAGCATGTTCGAAGAACAGCTGAGTGACTCTTTAAAATCGATCGACACGAGTAAAGCCCACGCCTTTGCTGCCGAATCCAATGACGATGAAGAGCTTCCGGAAGAAGACACCGACGATGAAAGCTGGGCAAATCAAATTCTGGAAGACCAAAACGAACCTCTAAGCGTCAAAGCCGAACCTGAAGATCGCTCAATGAGTGAACCTTTTTTCACCTCTAGTTCAGACGCGCTATCCTCCGACAGCACAACAAAGCCAGAGGCCATTGATTTTTATTACGAAGAAACCGAAACAGTTAGAGGTCGCGGCCTTTTTTCCAAAATGTTGATAGGGCTAGGTTGCGTTGCCCTGCTATTGGTTCTTCTGGCGCAAGCCGCTTGGTTTCACTACGAAAAGCTTGTGCAATACCCCCTAGCGAAACAAAGTTTTGAGATGTTCTGCGAAAAAGCTGGCTGCTCACTGCCCGAACTAGTCGATTTAAATGCGATTCGAAGCAGCAACCTAGTCGTTCGCAGTCATCCAATTACACCAAACTCGCTAATCATCGACGTTGTGCTTACCAACGAGGCCAGTTTTGATCAAGATTTCCCAAGACTCGCACTGTATTTTTCGGACATTAACGGGAAAACAGTTGCACAACAAATTGTTCCGCCAAAGCAGTATTTAAACGACACAAGCCTCGATAGCAAGCTCATGCCGCGCGATAAGCCAATACACGTTTCTCTCGAGATCGAAGATCCCGGCAAGAGAGCCGTTAATTACAAAATCCGTTTTTTTCCTAGTAAAGGTCAGCAAAATAGTAGCTAGCATGGAACGCTGCCCCGCTCAATTGTCAACCACCTCGAACAAAATATAACCAAAAAAAAGCCCACATTGCGTCTTTAACAGGTCGCCCGAGAGGAGTATTATTTGCGTCCTTTTTCGGCAGCCCAGAGCTTTTGATTTGTGGTTCAG
>NZ_LWFT01000761.1:0-13296 GCF_001635105.1 Oleiphilus sp. HI0079 | reverse complement strand
GAAGTATATAAATGGGTTGACGAACAAGGGAACATTCATTTTGGCGACCGTCCACCGGTGAAAGAACAAGCGACCAACCTCAGTGATACGCTCCAACCCTTGAACCTATCTACAGACCTGAGCAACCCGAACATGATCCGAAACGCGGAACAATCCCGAAAGGATGCGCTTGACCGCAAAGCACAGGAACAGCATAAGAGAGTGAACTCAGCATCAACCGCGGCACAAGAATACTGTAAACAGGCGAAAAAGCGCTTATATGACATTTCTGGGCCTGTCGTATTTTATGACGAAAACGGCAAAGCGATGAACGTGACGGAAAGAGAGCGTAAACGTATGGAGCAGGAATTACGCGCCGAAATCGATAAGAACTGCAAATAATGAAAGACCGCTTTCTCCCGCGACTCCTCGCTGCTCTCCTAATCCTTAGCGCCCAAAATGCTTGGGCGCAAATATATAAATATCAAGACGAACAGGGTCGCTGGCACTTTAGCGACAAGAAACCAAAAGACCAGACCGCTGTCGAAAACGTATCCATCAAAACGAGCAAACCGCGCTCTGAAACGTCGAAGGTTAGATTAATCCGACAAGAGCGAGACGACCAAGTTGTATTTGCGCTCAAAAACCCTCTGTTTGCTCCCGTTCAATGCTATTACCTCGTGCCAGGCAATGAAGACGCAACACAAATCTTAATTGAGCAGACAAGCGTGATAGATATTCTCGTTACTAAGGATCAATGGCTGCGGCCAAAAGACATCGAATTTGGCTGCCTGATAGGTGCACCAGACACCGTTCCCGACGAACAGGTATATGCGGTACCGTTTAAAGGATATAAGAGCCTACGCATCTCCCAAGGTTTTGGTGGAAAATTCAGCCATAGTCATGAACCTCAATACTATGCCATTGATATTGCGATGCCCGTCGGTACACCAATATCCGCAGCGCGCTCCGGAATTGTTATCGATATACAGGATACCTACGCGCACTCAGGTGTTAGCAGCGCCTTTTTTTATGACAAAGCGAACTATGCAATGGTTTTGCATGGGGATGGGACGTACGCCATGTATGGGCATCTATTGATAGGCAAAGTACTCGTTAAGCCAGGCGATAGCGTTGAAACCGGCCAATTGCTTGGATATTCCGGTAACACCGGTTTCTCGACCGGCCCTCACCTTCATTTTGTCATTCAATATAATAAGCAAGGTAAGCCGGCCTCCAAACGATTTAAATTGAAGCAGGCGGATGGCACTATCATCAACCCCAAAACAGACATCTGGCTTTTGCCGGCAGACTAATAATCGAATTACTTGGATCAGCGGCAGGGCGCTTTTACAACACAAATGCCAAGACGATAGGTATCGACAGGGCGCTAACCATATTCCCGGTCAAAACAATCGACGCGATCTTCTCAGGCTCAAACTTCAACTGTTCTGCAAGCAAATAATTTAAAACCGCAGGAGGTAACGCCGAGAAGATGATCAGCATTGCATACTGTTGATCACTCAAATCGACAAACAGGCCAACGAACAATGCGACGGCGACGCCACAAATGGGAGCCCAAATACCGGAGATAAGGCCAACCTTCCAATCATCGAGATTGGCAGCATACAAACGCGCCCCAAGCGCAAATAGCATAAGTGGGATTGAAATCTGGCCCAACATTTTTATCGCCTCAGCAATAAATCCCGGCAAGACCCAATGAAAGTGCGCAAACAATAGTCCCAATAGAGTGGCTTGGAGCATAGGTATTCTGAACAAAGCGAACAGACTGCTGCCAGGCTTCAACATCCGCATGCCGACTGAAAAATGCAATGTATTTTCGACGATAAACAATATCACGGCAGCAGGTAACGCCTCTTCGCCAAAAGCAAACAGCAAAAGCGGTAGACCAAGATTGCCAGAGTTGCGAAACATCATCGGTGGAACAAAGGTTTTCCAGTTCAGCCCTAAAGCGCGAGCAACTGGAAGAGACAAAAATCCGGGAAGAAGGACAACAATACTTGCAGCGACTGCGAGAGCCCCATACTCAGCTAATTCAAAATCCCCTTGTGAGAGAACAGAAAAAATAAGAAACGGCGTAAATAACTCGATATTAATGGCATTTGCATGACTTAGCTCCGGGCTTCTTTTCCGGGCATATAAGAAGCCAATGAACACAATCAGGAAAACGGGCCCAACGATTTCTAAAAGCCGAACTAACAACTCCATCTGGCTGCCATAAAAAGAAGAGAATTGGTCGGGATGAGAGGATTTGAACCTCCGACCACCTACACCCCATGCAGGTGCGCTACCAGGCTGCGCTACATCCCGAAAACCACAAACGAACGTTTGTTGGAACGGCGAGAATCATAGCGTAGAGATGTTAATAAATAAACTGCAGAAATAAAAAAAGCACGCTGCTCTCAACGAGCGAACGTGCTTTCTTCGAATCAGGAAGGGACTTAGGAGTTTAAAACGTCGAGCACTTCTTCCAACTCAGCGATCATTTGCTTCACTAGCTGAGCGGATTGAACGTTACCATCCTCTTCGCCTTCGTTAGCCAGCTTCTGTTTCGCGCCACCAATCGTGTAGCCTTCATCATAGAGAAGACTGCGTATCTGACGAATCGTCAATACATCCTGACGTTGATAATAACGACGATTTCCGCGACGTTTGACAGGCGATAACTGAGGGAATTCCTGCTCCCAGTAACGCAGAACGTGTGCCTTAACGCCACATAGTTCGCTTACTTCACCGATCGTAAAATAACGCTTCCCGGGAATAACCGGTAATTCGTGATTATGACTGGGTTCCAGCATATTCTTCTACTTTCGCTTTCAATTTTTGACCAGGTCTGAACGTTACCACACGTCGAGCAGAAATTGGAATCTCTTCTCCCGTTTTGGGATTTCGTCCGGGTCTTTGTTTTTTATCACGTAAATCAAAGTTACCAAAACCGGAAAGCTTCACTTGTTCATTGTGCGCCAGAGCGTCACAAATCTCTTCGAAAAAAGCTTCCACCATTTCTTTAGATTCACGCTTGTTTAGACCGACTTCCTCGTACAAGCATTCGGCCATATCTGCCTTTGTCAAAGCACCCATGCTCTAACTCCTTATTTTTGCGTCAAACCTCTTCGAAAGCGCTGCCACAATCGAATCGAAGGCCTCTGTGACCTCTTCATCATTGAGAGTTCGGTCGGCACGCTGCCAATTCAAACCAAGCGCAATGCTCTTGAGTCCATCGCCTAAGTTGTCTCCAACATAAACATCAAAAACCTTGAGCCCGACTAAGCTTTCACCAGCATTCTCTCGAACAACCGCTTTAATATCCTGATAGGACGCTTCGCTGTTTATTAGAATCGCCAAGTCTCGTCTAACACCAGGGTACTTCGAAACTTCTGTAAAATTAGGCACTTGCCCTTTTACTAACTCTTCTAAGCGTAGTTCAAATAAGAAGACCGAGCCATTCAAATCAAAGGTTTTTTGCAATTTCGGATGTAATTTACCGAAATAACCGAGGATTTCACCGTTCTTAACAATCTGCGCTGACTGACCGGGATGCAAACCTGGATTCTCCCCCTTTTCAAACTGCACTTCCTTGTCGATCGAATAAAGCAAAGATTCCAAATCTGACTTCACATCATAAAAATCAACTGGGCGCTTTTCATTACACCAATTCTCTTCGGCTGAGTTTCCGACAACGACGCCGGACAACATGCGCGTCTGTTTAATGCCGCCATCCACATCAATAAACTTAAGGCCCGTTTCGAACAGCTTGATCCGCGCTTGCTGTCGTTTCTGGTTGTACTCCGCTGCACTTAACAGTCCAGTCCAAAGCGAGGTGCGCATAACACCCATATCAGAAGAAATGGGATTGGCCAGAGGAATTGCCTTATCGTTTGGCGCCAACTTCGCTTGGAGACCCTCTTCAACAAAACTATAAGTAATTGCTTCTTGATAACCCAAACTGACTAACCGGTCTTCCACAAAATGCATGGGTTGAACCGCCTCATCCTCAGGAATCAGACTCAGACCGCCCTGCGTCGTTGTTTTCGGCAAGTTGTTATAGCCATAGATACGACCAACCTCTTCTACCAAATCTGGCTCGATTGCAATATCAAAACGATAAGGAGGTACAGAGAACAGCCACTCATCACCCTTCTCTTCGAGCAAAACGAGACCTAGACGCGTCAAAATATCTTTCACTTCAGCTGCGGGAATAGCTATTCCTAAAAGAGACTCAAGCTTCGCTGCCCGCAAGCGAACCGTTCGCTCAACGGGAAGCTGAGATTCGTCTACTGTTTCAACTACCGGACCAGGCTTCCCGCCCATGATCTCAATTAAAAGCGCCGTCGCGCGCTCCATTGCCTTTTGCTGAAGTGTGTAATCCACACCTCGCTCATAGCGATGCGATGAATCAGTGTGGAGACCATATGAACGAGCTTTACCCGCAATGGCTAGTGGGGAGAAAAATGCGCACTCCAGGAACACATCCTTTGTTTCGCTAGTCACACCGCTATTTTGACCACCCATGATACCTGCGATCGCCAATGGCCCTGCTGCATCTGCTATAACCAGCGTATCGTTGCGCAAAGTAACGTCCTGCCCATCAAGAAGCGTCAACGTTTCTTCTTCTTTAGCGAAGCGAACATCAATGCCGCCCTGAAGCTTGTTTAGGTCAAAGGCATGCATCGGCTGTCCAAGCTCAAGAAGGACGTAATTGGTCACATCAACCGCGGGCTCAATACTTCTTAGCCCACTTCGGCGCAACTTTTCTGACATCCATAGAGGTGTCTTTGCTTCTGGGTTCACACCGCGAATGACTCTCCCTAAGTATTTAGGGCAGGCTTCCGAACCACTCAGAGTAACGGGAAAAGTATCCTCAACTTGCGCTGAAATGCTTTGCACTTCTGGCTCAGACACATCTAACTTACAAAGCACCGCTACTTCTCTTGCCAAGCCGGCCAAGGACAGGCAGTCACTCCGATTCGGAGTAAGATCAACCTCAATGGTGCTATCATTAAGTTTCAACCAGTCATAAACAGACTCGCCCACAGGAGCATCATTTGGCAATTCCATCAGACCATCTGAGTTTTCTGCCAGACCAAGCTCGGCCTCCGCACATAACATGCCGAACGACTCGACACCGCGAAGCTTAGCTTTTTTAATTTTAAAATTACCAGGCAAAACAGCGCCCACCTGAGCAAACGGAACCTTAATACCCGCTCTAGCATTAGGAGCACCGCAAACCACACTGTATGTTTCTTTGCCATCGCTGACCTGACAAACGCGGAGCTTGTCTGCATCAGGATGTTGCTCGGCTGAGAGTATCTCTGCTACAACAACGCCACTAAATTCTCCTGCAACGGCATCGATGCCGTCTACTTCCAGACCAGCCATCGTTACCTGATGCAAGAGTGCTTCAGTTTCAATAGCAGGATTCACCCACTCTCTTAGCCACTGTTCGCTGAACTTCATTGAGATTCCACTTAAAAACTTAGTTAAACTGTTGAAGAAAACGTAAATCGTTCTCGAAAAACATGCGCAGGTCATTTACACCGTATCTGAGCATTGCCAAGCGCTCTACACCCAAGCCGAAAGCAAAACCTGAGTATTGTTCAGGGTCTATTCCGCTCGCCTCAAAGACCTTAGGATGAACCATCCCGCAACCCATCACTTCCAGCCATTTAATTGAACCATCGGCATTTCGACCCCACTCGATGTCCACTTCTGCAGACGGTTCAGTAAACGGAAAGTAAGATGGTCTGAATCGCACCTCTAGCTCACGCTCAAAGAACACCTGAAGAAACTCTTCAATCGTTGATTTCAGGTCTGCAAAACTAACCTTTTCTTCAACAAACAAGCCTTCTACCTGATGAAACATTGGTGTGTGTGTCTGATCTGAATCACAACGATAAACCCGCCCAGGACAGATCATGCGAAATGGCGGCTTTCCTTGCTCCATTGTTCGCACCTGAACTGGCGAGGTATGTGTCCGCAAAAGCGTATTGGCATTGAAATAAAATGTGTCGTGCATCGCTCTAGCAGGGTGATGCCCCGGAATATTGAGCGCTTCAAAGTTGTGGTAATCGTCTTCAATTTCAGGGCCAACCTCAACGGAATACCCAGCCTTAGCAAAAAATGACTCAATACGACGCATTGTTTTGGTCACCGGATGAAGTCCACCCAAGTCTGTGCCCCGACCCGGCAGAGTCACATCGATCGCTTCTGACATTAACTGCGCTTCAAGAGCTGAACTCTCGAGTAGATTCTTCTTTGCGTTTAGGTTTTCGAGTACCGCTTCTTTCGCCTCATTGATCTTGGCTCCAGCTGTGGGTCTCTCCGCTGCGTCTAGCTTACCCAAGCCTTTCAGCAAAGCAGTGATCTGACCTTTTTTTCCAAGATAATCAACGCGTACCTGATCCAGTTCCGCAATCGTTGTGGCCTTTTCCACGGCCTGATTGGCGATTTGGACGAGCTGATCTAGGTTTTCCATTTAGTTTGCTCCGGATACAAAAATAGGGGGCAAGGCCCCCTATCACATAATGCTCAAAACGGAGGTCTGCTGAATCGGTTAGATTATATCAACAGCGCCTCTCGCCTGGCTTTAGTTTGCTAATGCAGTCTTAGCCTTCTCAACAACCGCAGTGAAAACTGGCGCATCATTCATCGCTAGATCAGCTAGAACTTTACGGTCAATTTCAACGTTTGCCTTTTTCAAACCGGCAATAAGACGGCTGTATGACAATCCGTTCAAACGCGCACCAGCATTAATACGAGCAATCCACAATTGACGGAATTGACGCTTACGCTGCTTACGGTCACGGTATGCATATTGACCAGCTTTGATAACTGCTTGCTTGGCTACACGAAAGACTCGGCTACGAGCTCCGTAATAACCTTTAGCTTGCTTAAGTATTTTCTTGTGGCGACGGTGCGCAGTAACTCCACGTTTTACGCGAGGCATAGTGTTCTCCTAAACTAAATCTTGAACCAAATTAGATACGCAACATGCGCTTGATAGACTGCTGATCTTGATCGGCAACCTGCTTGCAACCACGAAGCTGACGCTTACGCTTTGGCGACTTTTTGGTCAAGATGTGACTAGTGAAGGATTGCTTATGCTTGAATCCGTTGGCTGTCTTTTTAAAGCGTTTAGCCGCACCGCTCTTTACTTTCATTTTAGGCATAATAACTCACTCCGCATTGGATAAGTATTTGAGTAAAACCAAGCGCCTATGTAGCATCTGCTACAGCTTGTTTTACTTTCTCTTTTTAGGGGCTATAACCATCATCATTTGACGACCTTCCATTTTAGGTCGCTGTTCGACAACTCCGAGCTCTTCTAGATCTTGTTCGATCCGTTCGAGCAACTTCATGCCGATCTCTTGATGGGCCATTTCGCGGCCTCGGTAACGAATAGTCACCTTGGCTTTGTCCCCTGCTTCAAGGAAACGTATCAGGTTGCGCAGTTTTACCTGATAATCCCCTTCTTCCGTCCCTGGTCGTAACTTAATCTCTTTGACCTGGGTCTGCTTCTGCTTCTTGCGTTGTGCCGCTTTTTGCTTTTTCTCTTCGAATATCTTTTTGCCGTAATCCATGATTTTACACACAATTGGATCACTGTCAGCAATCTGAACAAGATCAAGAGACACTGATTCTGCTCTCGATATCGCTTCACCGATAGGGACAATCCCTACCTGCTCGCCGTTTTCGTCAATAAGACGTACTTCAGACGCCTCGATATTCTCATTGATGGTGGCTTTCTTAGCCTTACCCATTTGGCTGCTTCGCTTAATGTCGCAATCTCCAACTATTCAAAAACAAAAAGACAGCGCACAAGAGGGTTTAAGCCGACTTGTCGTTGTCTATGCTACGTCCTTTACTTTCTGACTCTCGACTAAATAGCGCTACAACTTCGTCTTGAGTCATAACTCCAAGGTCTTCACCTTTACGAGTTCGGACAGCCACAGTTCCATTTTCCATCTCTTTGTCTCCGACAACGAGCAAAAAAGGAACCTTGGCAATTGTGTGCTCGCGGATTTTAAAGCCGATCTTCTCGTTTCTCAAGTCTAAGTGTGTCTTAAACCCACTTAGTTCTAGCTTTTCTCGCAATTTTTCACAATATTCTGACTGTTTATCGGTAATATTGAGTATTGCTGCCTGTTCTGGCGCCAACCAAAAGGGCAAAGCTCCTTCATACTCTTCAATCAAAATACCAATAAAACGCTCAAAAGAACCAAGTACGGCACGATGGAGCATAACAGGGGTTTTGCGGTCTTGTTCATCGCTAACATATTGCGCCCCTAGGCGACCAGGCATCGAAAAATCGACCTGAATCGTTCCACATTGCCAAACTCGGCCAATACAGTCTTTCAACGAAAACTCTATTTTCGGACCATAAAATGCACCCTCTCCTGGCAGCAAATCCCATTTCAGATCTTTTGCATCCAAGGCTTTCGCAAGCGCATCCTCTGCCTTATCCCAAACTTCGTCGCTTCCGACCCGCTCTTCAGGGCGCGTTGATAGCTTGTAAAGAATCTCAGTAAATCCAAAATCTTCATAGACCTCATGCAACATGTCTATGAAATCAGCGACCTCCGCCTGAATCTGTTCTTCCGTACAGAAAATATGCGCATCATCCTGGGTAAAACCCCGTACGCGCATAATACCGTGCAAAGCACCGCTTGCCTCGTTACGGTGACAAGAGCCAAACTCCGCGAGACGCAACGGCAATTCTTTGTAGCTTTTTAGCCCCTGATTGAATACCTGCACGTGACATGGGCAGTTCATTGGCTTAATCGCAAAATCACTATTCTCAGAATGCGTTGTAAACATCTGCTCACTGAACTTATCCCAATGACCGGAACGCTCCCATAGAGTACGATCAACAACCTGCGGTGTCTTGATCTCTTTATAGTCGTACTGTCGCTGCTTAATGCGCATGTACGATTCGATTGTCTGATAAATACTCCAACCCTTATCGTGCCAGAACACCATTCCTGGCGCCTCATCCTGCATATGAAATAGGTTTAGTTTTTTACCAATCTTTCGATGATCACGCTTTTCAGCCTCAGCAAGGCGATTCAAATGCTGCTTTAGCTGCTTTTTGTCGGCAAAGGCCGTGCCGTAGATACGCTGTAACTGCTTATTATCAGAATCACCACGCCAATACGCACCAGACACTCTCATCAGCTTGAAGTGATGACAAAACTTCATATTTGGCACGTGTGGACCACGGCACATGTCAATGTACTCTTCGTGATGGTATAAACCCGGCGTTGCATCATGAGGGATATCCCGATCGAGAATCTCCAGCTTGTAGTTCTCACCACGAGCTTTAAACGCATCGACAGCCTCGTTCCAAGAGACAACCTTCTTCACCACTGCGTAGTCTTTTTTTGCCAGCTCAAGCATTCGCTTTTCAAGCTTCTCGACATCTTCGTCAGTCAAACGATGCTCAAGATCGACATCGTAATAAAAGCCATTCTCGATAACCGGGCCAATCGCCATCCGCGTCTCTGGCCACAATTGCTTAATTGCGTGACCAAGCAAATGCGCACATGAGTGGCGAATGATCTCAACACCGTCTTCGTCACGAGAAGTAATGATGCTTAGCTCCGCATCTTGGTCAATCAAGTCACAGGCATCGACTAACTCTCCGTTTACGCGCCCGGCAATCGTTGCTTTCGCAAGACCAGGACCAATATCCATAGCAACATCGCTAACCGATACCGCTTTATCAAATTCTCGTTTTGAACCGTCTGGGAGAGTAATTACAGGCATATTCACCTCGTTTCAGTGGTGGCCCCTACAATGGGTCACATGACAATGGAAATTAGAAGAGGGCGGGATTCTATACGATTGAGTTAAAAAATAAACTATTGCCGTAGATTAGATAGCTAGCCAATCTTCTGAACACTCTAAATTGAGAAGCGGCGCACCCCTCACATACATGAGACGCGCACCGCTCTGCTTATTTAGTGTCAACTAAGCCGCTTTTTTTGGCTTAACAAGAAAACGAGCCAAGGCTGGAAGAAGCCACATTGAACCAATCATATTCCATAAGAACATGAAGAATAGCAGTATTCCCATATCCGCTTGGAACTTAATCGGAGAGAAAATCCAGGTACATACACCAATCCCCAAAGTAACACCGGTAAACGCTACCGCTTTACCGGTCGTTTTAAGCGTCTCAAAATATGCATCCTGAAGGGTCATACCCTCTTTCAGCTTCGCTTCTAACTGGCTATAGATATAGATTCCGTAGTCGACACCGATACCGACACCCAACGCAATAACTGGCAAGGTCGCCACCTTTACGCCAATGCCAAGCTGTGCCATCAAAGCTTCACAAAGGACGGAGGTAAGCGCTAGAGGTGTGATAATACAAATCACGGCGGCAATAGAACGGAACGTTACGAGACAAAGAAAACTTACAACCGCGTAAACCGAAAGTAACATCACAGTTTTCGCTTTTTCAATAACTTCATTCGTTGCTGCCTCAACCCCTGCATTACCAGCAGCAAGTAGGAAAGTGTAGTCCTCACTTGGATAAGCTTCGATGAGGCTCTTCATTTCGTCGACAACACGATTTAACGTCTCTGCTTTGTGATCATCAAGATATACAATCATGGGCGTTAAGCTACAATTTGTGTTGATGAGTCCTGCAGGCGCTCGCTGTAAAGTCGAATCAAGAAATTGCTGATCGGGAGACAACTCAAACCATTTAAAGCTGCCCTCATTCAAGGCCTTAGTTACGAGCTTTGAAACAGTAACGAGAGATACGGTAGATTGAACACCTTCCGTGTTTTCAAGTTGCCATTGCATTCGGTCCATCACATCCAACAACTCATAGGAAGAACACATCTGCGGTTCTGTTTTTATCATGACAACCAGCACGTCCGCACTAGTACTATAGTTATCAATGATAAAGGCATTATCCAAATTATAGCGCGAGTCTGGACGCAGCTCGGGGGCACCTCGATCAAGATCACCAATCTTCAGGTCTTTCTGGTAGTAGAGTCCAATGACACAACCTAGGATCGCAATCACAATCGAAATTGGCGCAACGCTTTGATGAGACATAAAAGAAAGCACTCGCCAAGGCTTATGCTCACTCATCTCGACTTTCTTGGCATGCTTCAACCCGCCCTTGCTTAGCCCGGTGTAAGACATCAACACAGGGTGGAGCACAAGGTTCGTAATAATGATTACAGCAACACCAACACCCGCGGCGACAGCAAGATCACGAATCACTTCGATCTCAATAAAAAACAGCGTCAAAAACCCGATGGCATCACTGACTAACGCCAAAATGCCTGGCCTCGCCAAATTTCTGAAGGCCATGCGCGCACTCATGAGCGCGTTTAGGCCGGAAGCCCTTTGAACCGCAATTTGATTTACGATCTGCACACCATGACTAATGCCGATTGCAAAAACGAGGAAAGGGATCAACACCGAATACGGGTCAAGACCGTAACCAAATATGTTGAGTAAGCCTAACTGCCAGACCACTGCAACAATCGAAGTGACAATCGGAACGGTCGTCGCAATCGCACAGCGAGAGTAAATAAACAAAAAGCTAAGTGTCAGGCCAATTGTAACTAGCGCAAAGGTTGCGATAGCACCAATACCCTCAATTAAATCACCAACCTTTTTAGCAAAACCGACAATATGAATCGACACATTGGGGTTCTTTTCCTCGTATTGCGCACGAATTTTGTCTTCGAGCTTTTTAGAGAAATCAGCGTAATCAAGAGGAAGTTTTGTCTCCGGGTCGATATCCAGAAGTGGGGCGTAAATAATCGTCGACTTAAAGTTATCCGCAACAAGTCGCCCTACCTGACCTGACTTGAGGATATTCTCACGTAGCTGATTTAAAGATGACTCAGTGCCATCGTAATCGTCCGGAATAACTGTCCCACCCTGGAAGCCATCTTCAGTAACTTCGACCCAGCGGACATTGGGAGTCCATAAAGACTGCACAGCGGCCTGATCAACACCAGAGAGCTTGAATACCTCGTCACTCAGCTCACTCAGGGTTTGCATGTAGGCTTGATTGAAAATATCGCCTTCTTCAACGGCCACAGCAATACGGATAAAGTTACCCAAGTTTTCCAAATCAGAACGATTATCCATCATGTTCTGAATAAATTCGTGTTCCAACGGGATTAAGCGCTCAAACGAAGCATCAGGCTTAATTTGCGCTGCATTAAATCCTAGAAAAGCAGTAATCAATAAAAACAGTCCAAGAATCACCGGACGGTTTTCAAATATCAGACGCTCTGCGACTGAACCGGAACCTTTTGCTGAAGTTCCCGCAGAACTTTGGTCGGCATTAGCCATTTGTAAATCCTCTTACAAAATTTGAGATTGAGATAAAGTGCTTAAAGGTTTTTGCCTGAGGGAGTCACTAGCTCAACACCCGACTCACCGACTAGCGCAACACGCTGACGAGTGATGTACGTCAAGGCTGTATGTCCCAGTCGCTCCTCTCGAGAGTATGCCGAGAACGTCTTACCGCCATCTTCGCTTAGCACGACAACACCTCCGTTGCCCGCGATGCTCACTTTTCGATTTCCATCAAACGCGCCTGACATCAGCGTACTTTCTGTATTTGAGCTAAGCTGCTCCCACGACTCGCCTGCGTTCTCAGTACGAAACAAATTCCCGCGCAAACCAAATGCCAAAGCCTGCCCTCTACCTTCTAGCGGAACCAGACCAAAAAATGAACCATCGTAGGGCGAATCTAAGGTCTCCCAACTCTCTCCTTGATCCGAGGAGCTAAATAACATTCCGGCCTCGCCCCCTATCAATAACGCCCCGCCCTCGAGTTCCGCAATCGTGTTTAAGTGAAAGCGATCAAGGTTATCCAAACGGTTTCCATAATTAGCCCATGTCAGGCCGCCATCTTCCGTTTTGAAAAGGAAGCCGTAAGCACCCACAACAAAACCTGTTTTATCGTCTAAAAACATCACATCAAGAAGTGGTTTTGCTGCGCCTACTTCTGCGTCTAGCTGCGCATCTTCCAATGCATATTCCGCATCTTCAATAGCGTACTCAAGATCCGAATCTTCTCCACCAACCTCATCCAACTCGAACTCCAACTCAGCAATATAGGCTCTAGCCTGCTCGATATTCGACTCATTCGCCTTATTGCCATCAAACTGCTTCACCCAATTAATACCACCGTCATTTGAATGAAGAACGACCCCGCCATGACCAACGGCCCAACCTTTGTCAGCAGATACAAAGTCAACCGCAGTCAATAGCACTGAAACAGGTACCGATGCCTGAACCCAGTTAGCACCCCGG